>JBKKAE010000225.1:0-5825 GCA_046714835.1 Actinomycetota bacterium
AGCTCTCGAGCTCGAACTCGATGTCACGGCCACCCATCGCCGTGGCGAGCCTTGACCCGATGCCTTCCGGAACGATCGAGAGGTTCGGCCAATCAGCGGGCACCGGCGTCGCGGCGCACGTGAAGTACCGATGATCGCTCCGGGACGGGTCGCTCGACCTCGCGAACCAGTAGTCGATGACGACGACCTCCATGCCTCGCCACGTTCCCCACGACGTGTTCTCGATGTCCTTTGCGGTCGCCGCGTGCCCGAGAAGCGCGAACGGTCGTTCGAAATAGCCAAGCGGATCGCCCGGCGCCGAGCGAAGACCGAGCGACCACGCCTGATCCTGATGGAGGTCTCTCCGGGGCCTCACCTTGAACCACCATCCGAGGAAGAAGAGCAGCCCGATGAACCCCCAGGTGGCGAATTGCGCGGGAAGCTGCCGCTTCGCTTCTGCGTCCCCGGCGAGCGCGAGGAGCAGCATCCCGCCCAGGACGATCACGCCCAGCCAGAGCAGGATCATCCTGCTCGTCCGGACCCTCACCGAAGCGCCTCTCGCGCATGTGGGACCACGTGAGGAGTATCGACCGAAGAGGCCCGCCGGCGAACCCTTCTCCCCTACTCAGCTCCCGTCGCCGCCTCCACGCGCTCCTTGACGCGGAGCGTGAGCCTGTCGCTATCCGCCTCGGCGACGATGATGTCGCCTTCTCGGACCTCGCCGGACAGCAGCAGCATCGCGAGCGGGTCCTGGATCTCGTGTTGGATCAGCCGCTTGAGCGGACGCGCGCCGAAGTTGGGGTCGTAGCCAGTGTTCGCCAGGTACGTCTTCGCCTCGTCGGTGAGCTCCAGCTGGAGCTTGCGGTCGGCCAGACGCTGCTGCAGACCACGGAGCTGGATCTCCACGATCTTCACGATGTCGTCCCGGCTGAGCGCATCGAACACGACGACCTCATCGATGCGGTTGATGAACTCCGGCCGGAAGTGCGCGCGGACGTCGGCCAGCACCTTCTCCTCGCGCTCCTCCGGCGAGGCGGTCTGGTCCTGGAAGACCGCGGCACCGAGGTTGGAGGTCATGATCACGATCGTGTTGCGGAAGTCCACGGTCCGACCCTGCCCGTCGGTGAGGCGACCGTCGTCGAGCAGCTGGAGCAGCACGTTGAAGACGTCGGTGTGCGCCTTCTCGATCTCATCGAGCAGCAGCACCGAGTAGGGGCGCCTGCGCACGGCCTCGGTGAGCTGGCCGCCCTCTTCGAAGCCGACGTAACCGGGCGGCGCGCCGACCAGTCGCGACACCGTGTGCCGCTCCTGGTACTCGCTCATGTCGATCCGGATCATGGCCCGGTCGTCGTCGAAGAGGAACTCGGCGAGCGCGCGGGCGAGCTCCGTCTTGCCGACCCCGGTCGGTCCGAGGGACAGGAACGAGCCGATCGGGCGGTTCGGGGCCTGCAGGCCGGCGCGGGCACGGCGGATCGCGTTCGCGACCGCCGTGACGGCGGCGTCCTGCCCCACCACGCGTTCGTGGAGCGCCGCCTCGAGGTGGACGAGCTTCTGCATCTCGCCCTCCAGCAGGCGTGAGACCGGGATCCCGGTCCATTTGGCCACCACGGCGGCTACGTCTTCCTCCGTGACCTCCTCGTTCAACATCTTCTGCTCCGACTGGATCTCCTGGAGGCGCTCGTTCTCCTCCTCCATCCGGCGCTCGATCTCGACGATGCGGCCGAACCGGAGCTCGGCGGCCTTCTCGAGGTCGCCGTCACGCTCGGCTCGCTCCGACGCCGCTCGCGTCTCCTCGAGCTCCGACTTGAGGGCGCGGATGCGATCGATCTGCTCCTTCTCCTGCTGCCAATGCGCCCGCATCGCATCCGAGCGCTCCCCCAGGTCGGCGAGCTCCTTCTCGAGCTTCTCGAGCCGTTCCTTCGAGGCCGAGTCGGTTTCCTTCTGCAGCGCGGCGCGCTCGATCTCGAGCTGCCGGATCCGCCGGTCCACCTCGTCGATCTCGACCGGCACCGAATCGATCTCGATACGGAGGCGAGATGCCGCCTCGTCGATCAGGTCGATGGCCTTGTCCGGCAGGAACCGGCCGGTCACGTAGCGATCGGACAGCACGGCGGCCGCCACGAGCGCCGGATCCTGGATCCGGACGCCGTGATGCACCTCGTACCGCTCCTTCAGACCGCGCAGGATCGCGATGGTGTCCTCCACAGAGGGCGGCTCGACGAGGACCGGCTGGAACCGTCGCTCCAACGCGGCGTCCTTCTCGATGTGCTTGCGGTACTCGTCGAGCGTCGTGGCCCCCACGAGCCGCAGCTCTCCGCGCGCGAGCATCGGCTTCAGCATGTTGCCGGCGTCCACGGCTCCCTCGGCCGCCCCGGCTCCCACGATCGTGTGGAGCTCGTCGATGAACGTGATGATCTCGCCCTCCGAGTCCGCGATCTCCTTGAGGACAGCCTTGAACCGTTCCTCGAACTCGCCGCGGTACTTCGCGCCGGCGATCATGGCGCCGATGTCGAGTGCGATCAGCCGTTTGTCCTTCAGCGACTCCGGGACGTCGCCGTCGACGATCCGCTGCGCCAGCCCCTCGACGATCGCGGTCTTCCCGACCCCGGGCTCCCCGATGAGGACGGGGTTGTTCTTGGTGCGGCGCGAGAGGACCTGGATCACGCGCCGGATCTCTTCGTCCCGCCCGATCACCGGGTCGAGCTTGCCTTTCCTCGCCTGCTCGGAGAGGTCTCGCCCGAACTTCTCGAGCGCTTGGAACGTCTCCTCCGGGTTCTGCGAGGTGACGCGATGGGAGCCTCGAACCTCGGCCAGCGCGGCGAGGACGCCGTCGCGTGTGAGGCCGGCGTCGATGAGCAGGCGCGAAACCGGCGCGTCCCCCTGGAGCATCGCGAGCAGCAGATGCTCAGTCGAGATGTACTCGTCCGTCAGCTGTTCAGCCTCGCGGCCGGCGGCCTCCAGGAGGCGCGCGGTCGACGGCGACAGACCGACCTGCACTCCCTCGGCGTAGACCTTGGGCTTTGCCTCGAGGGCCTCGTCGACCCTGTCCCGGAGCTGCTTCGGAACCACCCCCAGCTGATGCAGGAGCGGGAACACGACGCCCTCGGGATCGGTGAGCAGCGCGTACAGCACGTGCTCCGGCTCGATCTGTTGATGGTGGCGCGCTGACGCCTGCTGGTGCGCTTCCTGCAGCGCCGCCTGCGACTTGATGGTCAGCCTGTCGAGTTCCATCCCGCCCGCTCCTTCTCGAAGTCGCTCCTGGTCATGCCGTACATCAAGTAGTCGCGAGGCTCGCTCTTGGTGGGCATGAACCCACGGAGCGTGCCTTCGAGTCCGAATCCCAGATGCTCCGCGACCCGACGCATCGCCTCGTTGTCGACGTCCGTCGTGAGCTGCACTCGATGCGCGTGCTCCTCCTCGAACAGGTGGGTGACGAACAACGCGAGCGCCTTGCGTCCGATGCCGGAGCCTCGTGCAGACGGGTCGAAGACCTCGATCCCGATCTCGAACACGCCCGGCGGTAATCCCATGTCCGGCTGCCGTGCCTGGATCTCACCCGCGAGCCGCCCACCCGTCACGATCCCCAGGAGCAACTCCCCGTGATTCACGCGGCCGCTGTTCGCGATCCGGTCGCGCAGCTTCCGGCGTCCTTCGTCACTGGCGTCGGCCCAGGGCTCGTCCGAACGCATGCGTGCGCCCCAGAGCGCCTCGAGGTCGCCAAGCTTGAGCGGTCGCAGGGACACGTCGTCGGTCAAGCGCGCCTCCGTAGCCACGGCGGCGAGATGACGCTCGCGAGCGGCACGATCGCCACGCCCGCTTGTTCGCCGGGCATCGGGATGGCGTGGTTCTCGAGTCGCTCCTCCAGCTGGCCGATCCGGGCGCGGAGCCTCTGCAGCTCCTCTTCGAGTGCGAGGACGCGCTTCGCGCCGGCGAGGTTCATCCCTTCCTGGGTGAGCCGCTGGATGCGTCGCAGCCGATCGATGTCCGCTTCCGAGTACCGCCTCGTGTTGCCGCTCGTGCGATGCGGGCGCACGAGGCCCTTCCGTTCGTAGATCCGCAGTGTCTGCGGGTGCACGCCCGCCAGTTCCGCCGCCACACTGATGATGTAGACGGCGCGCCGATCCGGTCCGTTCATCGAGTCCCATCCATCAGGATCCACGACCATCTCCTCAGTTCACACCGAGCCGCTTCCGCGGCGACTCCTTCGACGCGTCTCGGAGCTGGCGCAGCAGCTCCTTCTCCTCCTTCGAGACCTTGTTCGGCACGTCGACCTTGACCCTGGCGAGGAGATCGCCCCTCCCGCCCTTCTTCGGAGCTCCCCTGCCCTTCACCCGGAAGGTCTTGCCGCTCGGCGTGCCTGCCGGCACCTTCAGCGTCACGGGCCCGTTCATGGTCGGCACCTCGACGTTGGCACCGAGGGTGGCCTCCGGGTACGTGATGGGCAGCTCGACCGTGAGATCGTCGCCCCGCCGCCCGAAGACGGTGTGCGGCGTGACGGCGACCTTGACGTAGAGGTCGCCAGGAGCGCCGCCGGCGAGGCCCGGCTCGCCCTTCCCGGCGAGTCGGATCCTCGCGCCGTTGCGCACGCCCGACGGGATCTTGACCTGCAGGGTGCGGGTCCGGCGCTCCGCGCCGGAACCGGCACACTTGCTGCACGGGGTTTCGACGATCCGTCCGGCCCCGCCGCATCGCGGGCACGGTCGCGACATCGAGAAGAACCCCTGGTTCTCCGCGATCTCGCCGGTGCCGCCGCACTGTGGGCAGGTGACCGGCGTGGTCCCCGGCTCGGCACCGGAACCGCGGCAACGAGAACAGACTGCCGGGCCGTCGATCTTGATCGGCACGGTCGTGCCCGACATCGCCTCGTCGAACGAGAGGGTGACCTCGGTCTCCAGGTCGGCCCCGCGTCGGCCGGCGGGGGCACGGCGGCCCCGAGTTCGCCCGGCGCCGCCGAAGAGCCCACCGAACAGATCGGAGAGGTCCTCGGCGTTCACCTGCTCGTACCGGACACCACCGGGAAACCCCCCCGAGCCTGCCGCACCCCCCGGCCAGCCCGGGCCGCCGGCGCGGCCGAACCCGGGGCCGAATCCCGACGCGCTCATGTCGCGGACCTGGTCGTACGCTTTCCGCTTCTCCGGATCGCCGAGGACGTCGTACGCCGCGGAGATCTCCTTGAAGCGATCCTCCGCGTCGGCGTCGCCCTGCTTGGTGTCAGGGTGGTGCTGCTGGGCGAGCTTGCGGTACGCCTTCTTGATCTCGGAGTCGCTCGCGTTCTTCGGCACACCGAGGACCGCGTAATAGTCCTTCTCGAACCACTCCCTGCGGGGCTCTTCCGCCACCCGTCACTTCCTCTCGACCCGCACTCCGGCCGGCCGGAGGACCCGGCCTTTCAGCGTGTAGCCGGGGCGCAGCACGTCGGCCACCACGGGATCGCCCTCGCCCTCCCCCGTCTGTATCAAAGCCTCGTGCGTCTCCGGATCGAACGGCTTGCCCTGCGCTTCCATCCGCTCGAGCCCTTCTGCGCGCAGCGTGTCGAAGAGCTTCGCGTAGACGAGCTCGACGCCGTGCAAGAACCGATCGAAGTCCGGACGGTCCTGCGCGTGCATCAGCGCGAGGTCGAAGTCGTCCAGGACCTCAAGCAGCCGGCGGATGACCGGCTGCGCGGCCATCTCGACGGCGGACGTCTGCTCGCGCAGCACCCGCTTCCGATAGTTGTCGAACTCGGCCTGGAGCCGCTGCAGGTGCTCGCGGTACTGGTCCGCCTCGGCGCGGGCAGCCTCGACGTCACCCTCGGTGACGTCTTGGTCGAGGTCGTCCGAGGCATCGTCTCCGGAGGAGGAGGCGGC
>JBKKAE010000226.1:0-11683 GCA_046714835.1 Actinomycetota bacterium
CCGGTGTCCGTACCACGGCTGGAAGTACGACGTGACCGGGCAGTGCATGGACGTCCCGTCGGAGCCGGAGGAGAGCGGATTCCGCGCCCGGATCAAGCTTCGGAGCTACCCGCTCGTCCAGATCGGCGACATCCTGTGGACGCACATGGGTGACCCTGCGAACCCGCCGCCGATGCCGGAGTGGGAGCCCTACCAGGTGCCGACGGAGCAAACGTTCACGTCGAAGCGGTGGCAGGAATCGAATTGGCTCCAAGCACTCGAGGGGGGCATCGACTCAAGCCATGTCTCGTGGCTGCACTCCGAAGACCTGAAGAGCGACCCGCTTTTCAAGGGGGCCAAGGGCAACGAGTACAACCTGGCAGATCGGAAGCCGTTCTTCGAGGTGGTCGACTCAGATGGCGGACTCTTCATCGCAGCCCGCCGCAACGCGGAGGAGGGCCGTTACTACTGGCGTATCACGCCGTGGGTGCTGCCGTCGTTCACCATGATCCCGCCGCGAGGTGACCACCCGGTGCACGGGCACATCTGGATCCCGATCGACGACGAGAACTGCTGGGTGTACACGTACGACTATCACCCAGCTCGTGCGCTGGCCGAGCAAGAGCTCGAGGCCATGCGGGCCGGTCACGGCGTGCACAACGAGTACGTCCCGGGCACCTACCGGCCGCTCCAGAACAAGGACAACGACTACATGATGGACCGGCAGGCACAACGGCGCGGCGACAGCTTCTCTGGCATCAAGGGCATCGCGATGCAAGACGCCTCTCTCCAGGAAAGCATGGGTCCCGTCGTGGACAGGACGAAGGAGAACCTGGTCTCCACGGACAACGGCATCATCATGGCCCGCCGCAAGTTGAAGAAAGCTGTCATCGCCCTGCGCGACAAGGGCGAGACACCGCCGGGCGTCGACCCCGCCCATCAACGGGTCCGCTCCGCCTCGGTCGTCCTCGAGCCGGAGGATGCCTGGATCGACAAGAGCCGTGACGTGCTGAGCGTGACGGCCGGCGTGCGACACAGCTCCGTCTGACGATGGCGGACCGACGTCCCACCTTGCTGCACGGCTGCGCCCGCGCCGCGACAGCCGCCGAGGCACGCTTCCGCGTCGACTACCCGAACTCCACCCGCCGGGCCTCGCGGATCATCGGCCTGGACGCCCAAGCGGTCTCGATCCTCGAAGCGGTCGCCGAACAGCCTTGGCAGGGGGCCCGGTTCCTCACCTACGAAGGACCCACGCCATCCGCCGACGAGGGACAAGGGGACGCCATGCTGAAATCATTCGATGGGGTCGAGACGCGGCTGAGCGACGAGCTCGACGGCGCGGACGTCGCGGTGATGGTGGCGACAGGGGACCGCGGAGCCGAAGGCGCGTCGATCATCGGCCGCGCCTGCTTCTCCCGAAGGATCATGACGGCCGGGCTCGTCGTCCGCGATGGGGGGCCGCCCGACGACGCCGTGAACGCCCTCCGACCGTACGCATCCGTGCTGGTCGTGTCGGCCGACGAGCTGTTCATCCGCGACGTGCTCATGGCGCTCCGGGCTTGATCTAGGCTGCGGCAGTGGGCTCGCCGGAACGCCGCCGACGGGACAGCGCTGCGCCTGCGGCCACGAACACCACGGCGGGGACCACCCCGAGCACCAGGAAGCTGCCACGCAAGCCGGCCACCTCCGAGACGACTCCTCCGATCAGCGGCCCGACCGCGTTCCCGAGGTCCAGGCCGGCGAGGTAGATCCCAGAGGCTCGGCCACGGAGCCGGGCCGAGGAACCGGCCGCCTCCATCACGATCGCCCCCGACACGACTCGGAGCACTCCGCGAGCCAGTCCCACCATCGCGACCAGCAGCACGAGGGGGATGAATCCGCGCGGGACCGCAACGGCGGTCACGCCGATACCGGTCAGTCCGACCATCGCCACCGTCACTCCCCAGGAGGAGACTCGGCTGAGCAACGCCCCCGCGCCGAACCTCACGGTGGAGGCGAGGCCCGCGTGGATCCCCGAAAGCACGCCGATCTGCGAGAGGGACAGACCGAGGCCGAGCGCGTAGAGCGGGAAGAAGGCGTTCATCCCCCCGTTCACGAGGTTGATGTAGACGGCGATGGCGAACCCGAGCCAGACACCGGCGGGCATCCCCCGCACCCATCCGCGCAGCGGCGCAGCGCCCTCGTCGACATCAGCGCGGTGAGGTCGCAGGTGTCCTATGGACCGTGCCGTCACCCATCCGGACACCAACGCGACGACGGCCGCCGCGGAGAGCGCTCCTCGTATACCGATGGCGTCGGCCAGCGTGCCGCCGACGAACCCGGCGAGCGCGTACCCGGCCCCGATGCTCCCCGTGTACCAGCCCATCAGCGAGCCGGCTCCCACGTCCGGAGGGCGCCGCTCCATCAGCGCGGCCATCCCGGCTGTCGTGGCGACGGCGAACCCGGCTCCTTGCAGGGCGCTCAGCACCGCGAGCACGGGCGCGGCCGACGCCATCGGCAGCAGCCCGTACCCGATCGCCGCGAGGACCGAGCCGGCCAACACGAGCACGGTCGCGCGACCCGAACGGAACGCGTTGCCGGCGGGGATCCGGAGCATCAGCGACGAGACGCTGCCCGCGGCCACGATGGCGCCGATCATCGCCTCGGTGTGCCCCCGCGACTCCACGGCGGGACCCACCAGCAGGTTGAACGTGCCGTTCGCCATCGTGAGCAGGCCCGTGCCGACGAGGAAACCGATGAGGGGCGCGCGGCCCACGGGCTGCTCGTGATCTGCGGCGGGCGAGGTCGCGGCCGGGCCGCCCCCGGTCACGACCGCCGGTTCTGCTGGGCGGCGAGGTTCCGAGCAGTGCGGCGGAGGTGCCGCGACATGATCTCGCGCGCTCGGTCGACGTCGCGGTCCCGGATCGCCTCGACCATCGCGAAGTGCTCCCGGACTCCGGACCGACCCATCCCCGGTGCGACCTCTTTGGCCCGCTCGAGCGACATCAGAAGCGGGCCCCGGAAGGACTCGATGAGGAGCTCGATCGCGGGGTTATGCGTGGCCCGGGCCAGGGCTACATGGAACCGGGCCGAGAGCTCCACCGAGTAGTTCCCGCCCGCGAGGGTCTGCTTCTGCTCGTGGCAGATCGCGCCGAGCTCCTCGAGATCCTCGTCGGTCGCGCGCTCGCAGACCAGCGGGACGATCGCCGTCTCGAACACCTGGCGCGCCTCCGTCACGTCCGAGGGGGAGAGTACGGAGAGCATCAGCATGTTCGCGATGCCTTCTCCGACCAGCGTCGAGGGGGGAGCGGTCACGTACGCGCCACCCCGCGCCCCGACCCGGATCTCGATGAGTCCGCTGGTCTCGAGGATCCGGAGGGCGTCGCGGACGCTGACCCGGCTCACTCCGAACTGCTCGGCGAAGTCCCGCTCGGACGGGAGTCGATCCCCCAGGCGCACCTGACCGGCTCGGATGGCCAGCTTGATCTGCTCGACGATCTCTTCGGAGACCCGGCCGGTGTTGACCGGGCGGAAGAGCGTCTCGGCTCCGACGACCGTGCCGCCGACGTTGCGCTCAGTCATCATCGCGTCCTCGGGTCAGTGGTCCGATGGTCAAACGGTCATGCTACCCCGTCATGCAGCGCCCTCGGCTGGCTCTTCGGCGACCCCGGGACTCGGGGCTGAACGGTCGCGGGTCTCGGAACATCAGCGCCGGCACCCGCGACGGCTGCGGCACCGCCAACCGCCAGAGCAACCCTTGACTGATTCCCGCTCTCGCGATCGGCGCTGCCTCGTGGCTGCCAGCGGTCTTGCCCTTCTTGCACTCGGCAGAAGAACCGGAGCCCGCGAACTCGTGACCTAGATCCTGAGCCTGGTCGTTCTGTTCAGGCGACGCCTTGATGAAGTTCGTGGCGGCGCTGGGTATCGAGGCACGTCGTGCGCCACACGGAGTGCGCCTTCCCCCGAGCACGGCGGTGAGAACCATCAACGCAAGGGATCGTGAAACAGCCACGCAGTCATCGGGCTCCCGGAAGGCCTTGGCTGCGTTGCTCGTGGGCGCTAGAGGATTTGAACCTCTGACCTCTTCCGTGTCAAGGAAGCGCTCTCCCCCTGAGCTAAGCGCCCGGATCGGCCACATCGTAGCGGGCTCGAGGCGGGGACCGGAATCGAACCGGTGTGCGAGGCTTTGCAGGCCTCTGCCTAACCACTCGGCCACCCCGCCGAACGAGGGCCCAGTCTAGCCGCGGCCTGCGACGGTCCTGGAGCCCTCCAGGACAGCGTACAGGAGCCCTCAGATGCCCCTTCCGGTGGCCATCCGCCTGAAACCTGTTCACCCAGAGTTCACACGGGAGGGTTCACGGCCGGGGATAGCACTTGTAGCCTCGAAAGAGGAATCCGATGAACGCCGCCCCGCGTTGTAACGAGAAGGACCCGCGGGATGTGACACGAAAGGACGGACAACATGTTGTGGTTGATCGGAGGCATCACCCTCGCGCTCGTCGGTATGGGAGCGACCTGGGGCACCATCGGAACCGCGATCATCCTGTTCACCGCCGTCGCCTGGATGCTCCTGGCGTTCCGGCCAGTGGCTGCGGGAGCGCTGGTCGCGAACATGGCTCGCCGCCGCTTCGAGTAGCAGCACACGCACGCCCAGGAGAGGAGCCGGGTCCCTGACCGGCTCCTCCCTCTCCAGCGCAGTGGGTTTGTGAGGACCGCCTCGGGGTAATCGCCATTCAGTGACACGAACGGGCGAGAGGATCTTCGGCCTCGTGGCGATCGTCGTTGGCCTCATCCTCGCTGTCCTCGCCGGTATCGAGGCCGACATCCCGCCGCTCGTCCTCGTCCTGCTCACGATCGGCGTAATCGCGTGGGTCACCTACTACTTCTTCGTCGTCAGGCCGTCTGTCACGGGGCTGAAGAGGTCCAGGCGAGGAGCGGACCGAGAGACCGAATAGCACGGCCTACGCTTGCGGGCGCACGATGCAGAACTCGTTACCCTCGGGGTCGGCGAGGACGACGAATGGATCCTCCGGATCTTCGCTGACCCAACGCCTGGTCGCACCCATACCCTCGATCTCCTTGGCCGTGGCCTCTACATCCGTTGCGGAGAAGTCGACGTGCACGCGGTTCTTCACCACCTTGCCTTCGGGCACCCGCTGGAAGCCGATGCGCATCGAGTCGTCCGGCGAGCAGATCGAGACCCAATCCTCCTCGTCGCTGCGGCGCTCATAGCCTGTGAACTCTCCCAGAACGCCGCCAGAGATCGCGGGTCCGCACAGTCGATCACCACCATGTGGAAGCGCACGTCAACCACGTACCGAGACCTCCCTCACGGCTTCGTGTAGCTCAGGACCTCGGCATGAGGGGTATTCGTGGCATCGGTGGGGACGACCACTTCCGCGGATTCCTCGTCGCCCTTCGCCACCAGGTCCAGGGTCACCTCGCGAACGACGTCGTCGACCGTCACCTCGATGACGACGTTCTCGGCGCCGGTGCCGCCGACGTTCGTGACGGTGACCTCGAGGAGCCAGCCGCCGCTGGCTCGTTCACCGGTGTCGGTCACGGACACGCGGAGATCGACCGGGCCGCTGCGCCCCGAGAGCTCGCTCACCACGAGCCCCACCACGACGACCAGGATGGCGGCCAGCGAGACCAGCAGCAGTACCCACTCGAACGTGGTTCGCTCCCGCCCGGCGCCGCTGCTCCCGGAGCCTCGCTTCGCGGTCATATGAGCATCCTCCCGAGCGCCGCTCCGATCGAGGCGGGGAATGCGAGCGTGACCACCCGCGCCGTCGCGGCGCCGTTCAGCTCATCCACGCGACCGAACATCGCGAGCATCGCGGCGCAGACGACGAACGCCACGGCGTAGGCGAGGAGCGTTTCGGTGAGAGGTCCCTGTGTCGCGCCGTCGCTCGCCACGCGACGATCGCGGCCGCCGAACTCGGCGAAGAACACCATCAGATAGGGAACCACGAGAGACGCCACGACCAGTAGGCCGAGACGGATGCCGTCCAGCTCGGCGGCGAGGAGGACCGGCTCCTCGGTCGGGGCGATGTTGAGCGCGAACACCAGCGCCCCGCCGGCCGCCACCAACAGGTCTCCGCCCCCACTCGGGATCTCCTCGGATCTCTCCGCGCCGCTGCGAGGCGCGAGCGCCACCCCGATCGAGAACCCGATGCTGACGGGGATCGCCGTCAGGGCGACCACGCCGAGCACGTTCTCCAGCGCGGTCTCCTGCCCGACCCGATCCAGGAGAAGGAGCAGCAGCGCGGAGAGCAGGACGGACAGCCCCATCCCGACGAGGGCATCCTCGATCGGCCGATGGGTGCGGCCCGGACGGAATCCCACGTAATAGGACAGAGCCACGTTGATCACGAACGTGCCGAGGAGCCCCGCCAAGATGATCACCGGCGAGATGCTCCGCCCGTGCAACCAGGTCTCCTGCGTGTAGAGCAGCGGGACCCCCAGGAGGACGCCGCCCGCGATTCCGCGCATCACGTCTTCGGCAGTCGTCGCCTTGTCAGCCACCGAAGAACCATCTCACAGGGCAACCCGCGCTCAGGAGTCTCCGCCGCCGCTCACGGTGTGTGTCACACCCCTCAGGGCCCTGCCTCTGCGAACGCCTGTGGCCAGCCGAACAGTTTGCGGATCCGGTCACCACGTCTCGAAGCTCGTAGAACGCGCGCCGTCCTCGAGCTTCCGATATTCCCCCACGGTCACGCCAAGTCGCCTGCCTCTGACCTGTGACTTCTGGAGCGGACGACGGGATTCACCCGATTAGCGCCGACGAACGTTTGCGGCCAGCCGAACAGCTGCAGATCCGGTCTCACGTCTCGAAGCTCGGCGATCGGACGCCGGCCTCGAGCTCCCGGTACTCGCGAATGGTCATGCCGAGCCGCCGAGCCGCCGAGCCGCCGGCCGCCTGTCCGCCCGACCAGCCCGCCTGTCTCCGATCTTCCTCGAGCATCTTGGGAGCATCGCCATCGGAGGCCCGTAGGCCATCGGGGAAAGTCAGAAGCCGCCGGAACCCGAAGGCTCCAGCGGCTTCACGAAGCGAAACCTAGCGAGGGTCCGCGCACTTGTCGATTGAGGCACGAGCGCGGCCACCCGACGCGACCAGACCACGTCGCACGTCTCTGAGACCTGGAATCGTGGCCGCGAACCGCGCTGCGTCCCTTCTACCGAGCATCGATCTGGATGGAATCGACCATCTGGAGCAGCTCCGATCGGTCCTGCGCCGATGCGTCCGCGCCGATCGGGGCGCCGATCACGAGCGGAGCGCCGTCGACGTCGAGGATCCACAGGAGCTGCACCTCACCCGGGCTATTGAGATACCTGTGTGCGCGAGTGCTGTCCGATCCATCCCACACGGTGAACCGGGCGCCGTCGCACTGACTGACCTTCGCCAGGCTAGGCGTCGTCAGCTCCATGTACGTGGCGGCGAGACCGGCGACCGTGGCGTCGGTCGGTGTCGTCGGGCGGAGCGCCTTCTGGCCGGCGAGCGCCGCCACGACATCATCAGCCGACGAGACGGCTGACCTGGCTCCGCGCCACTCGCAGGCATCGCCGAAGACGTCCGCGATGGGCCAGATGACCAGTCCGGTAGTCCCCTCTGCCAGAGCGTCATTGAAGACGAACACGTCGCCCCCACCGGAATACCCCTCGGGGACGTCGAGCGTGATCCGGTGCGACGCGTTGAAGTCGGGATCGGTCGTGGAGATGACGTACCGCCCCGGCTCCAGCGGGCCGTCCGTCACCGTGGGGAGCGGGGAAGCGGTCGGGTTGGTCCCAACGTTGTCCCGGCGATCCTGGTCGGACCGGAGGGCGCCGATGCCGAACGCCGCCCCTCCGACCACGAGCGCGGCGATCAGAGCGAACACGGCCCCTTTCTGCTTCGCAACGTGCCGCCGCTGGTCTCGGTGCTGGCGTTCGAGCGCGCCCGGATCGGGGTCGACCTTCTGCGTGGCCATGTGGAAAACCTCCTTCACCTCAGGCATCCCGTGCTCCTTCCATCGCCCGGAGGGCGCGACGCCCTTGCGTGGCGAGGGCCCGAACCGTGGACGGATGTACGCGCAGGATGCGCGCTGCCTGCTCGGACGGATATCCGAGCAGGTCCACGAGCACGAGGGCGGCACGCTGGCGCGGGGTGACCTCGAGGAGGAGCTGCCGCACGTCCGCGCGCATCTCCGCATCGAGGAACGCATCGCGCCGCTCCGGGACCGGGATCACCTTCCGGATGACCATCGCGGCTCGACGCCGCCGCATCCGGAACCCGTTCAAGGCGACGCGGAAGAGGTAGCCGGTGGGGTCCTCGATCCTGCCGATCTCGTCCCACCGCTCCCACAGACGCAGGAACGCGTCCTGCATCAGCTCCTCCGCGTCGTGGCGGTTCCCGGTCACGAAGTAGAGAGCCTTGAAGAGGCGTTCGTGCTGCTCCACGAAGAACGTGTCGAAGCGGGCCCATGCCTCGACGCGTTCCGAAGGGAACGGCACCACGACCTCACCCTCTGCTCGCACGGACCATGGATGCATGGGCACCCCCAGATGCTTACGCATGCAGGCATTCCTTGCTTCGAGGCTGATCACCGCTCCTCCGCCTTGGTCCCCACCTGGAAGACAAGGGCGCGGTCCTGGGTCAAGTAACTGAACTCATTTGAGAGTCTTGGCGCAAAGGGGTCGACCTTGACCTCGTCCTGAGATCGTCGCCGCTTCCAGTCGGCGCAGCTCGGCCTCGAACCGCTGGTCGGGCCGAATCAGCGCTCGATCGAGCCGGGCGGGGTGCGGCAGCGGGTTCGTCGTCACCCCGCGCTCTCCGCGGCGTAGTGCCAAACCTGCCAGCTGGTATCGCAGGTACCGCAGGTCACCCACCAGTAGCCTGGGTCCGCGCCGTCCTGAACCTTCAAGATGATCCGGAGCAGAGCTGGATCGCTCGTGTCCCGATGCTCGCACTGCGGCACGTGGCGGGAAGTCGACGGGTCGAGCGGGTCGAGTCGAACACGAGGGTCAGCGGTGCGGCGTCGTAGTGGTCGTCGGACTGGCACTGGCAGACTGCGACCCAGTGGCCACTTTCGACGGAGTACAGGAAGGTCTGCAAGGAGGCCTGTTCTCAAGTCCAGTATGGCTCGTGTGGGAAGAAGGCCAGCAATGGCTTGGCGAGATTCGGGACAGGACCGTCGTCTTTGCCGAACAGGAAGTTCCGCCCCGAGACGTGGCTGAAACGATCAGTACTTCTCTGGGCAGCACGGCCTGGCCTAGCGGCGACTGCTCAGCCGTGAAGAAAATGCTGCATCGAGGCCGTGTCACCCGAAGTGTCACCCAGAGCGGCGCCTTTCCTGGGCGACACCTACTCTGACCTGGAGCGGACGACGGGATTCGAACCCGCGACCCCCACCTTGGCAAGGTGGTGCTCTACCACTGAGCCACGTCCGCAGAATGCCCCATCATCCTAGGGACGGGGTTACTGAGCTTCAACCGGCGGCTTACGAGACGCCGGTGGAGCCGAAACCACCTGCGCCGCGCCTCGACTCGGGAAGCTCCTCGACGAAGGCCGGCGACACAGTCGGCAGGGCCACGATCACGAGCTGGGCGATCCTGTCGCCGGCCGAGATCTCCACCGCCTCGTGCGGGTCGAGGTTCACGACGGCGCAGACCACCTCGCCTCGATAGCCGGCGTCGATCAATCCCGGCGCATTCGCGAGGGTCAGGCCCTTCTTGGAGGCGAGTCCCGAGCGAGGGAGCACGAGGCCCGCGTGGCCGTCCGGGATCGCGACGGCCACGCCGGTCGGCACCATCGCCCGCTCTCCCGGCTTGACCGTGACGCCCTCGGCCGCGCGTAGGTCGAGTCCCGCGTCGCCCGGATGCTGCGACTGCGGCAGCTGTCCTTCGGGCCGAACCCGCGCGAAGGGAATGTCCACCCCGCTCACTCCGGTTCGATCAGCTCGAGGCGGTTCCCGAAGGGGTCTCGCACGTGGACCCTCCGGAACCCCGAGAGCTGATCCGAGTCGATGACCTTGTAGCCGCTCATCTCGACGCGTGCGCGCAAGCGCTCGAGGTCTTCGACCAAGAACGCGGGATGCGCCTTCATCGCGGGATGGAACCCTTCCTCCACGCCGAGATGGACCTCCAGGTCGCCCGAGCGAAACCAGACGCCGCCACGCTCGGCGAGCTCCGGAGGCTTCGGCACCTGGTCAAGCCCGAGGACGCCCTCGTAGAAGTCGATGGCCGCCTGCTCCTCGTCGGGAGGCATCGCGAGCTGCACGTGGTGCAACCCGAGCAACCTCCCGGGCTCGTTGTGGCTCATGGTTCCCCCTTGCACGGCGGCCGGGAGGACGGAGTCGTCCCGCCTCGTGAGCGCGCCCATCGTAGCGACCGGCCCAGACCTGACGCGAGCTCCTGACCGGCCCGCCCCGGGCCGACGCGAGTGGCTAGGCTACCGGTATGACCGATCGGGAGGCTCGGATCGCCCACAACGAGGCGATCGCCCGGGAGATCAACGAGGGCATCGAGGAGGCCCTCGCTTCGCGCTCTCCCGAGGGCCACGTCCGCATGGTGTGCGAGTGTGGAGTGGCCGACTGCGAAATGCTCATCGCGATCACCGTCTCGGAGTACGAGGACGCTCGCCGGGACGCACGGCGATTCGTCCTGGTGAAGGACCACGTGATCGGGGACGTGGAGCTGGTGGTCTCGGAGACGGATCGGTACGCCGTGGTGGAGAAGCGAGAGGGCACACCGGCCGAGATCGCCGAGGGATCGGATCCCCGCGACTAGGTGCTCGAATCGCCGCGCCGAGACTGTTCGAGTTCGAACCAGAAGCCGACCGTGCCCCCCAGGTTGGTTCCCCATCGGGTGGAGAGCCTGTCGACGAGGTAGAGGCCCCACCCCGACTGACCCCCTGGCGATGGACGGATCGAGCCCGCCACGATGTCGGGGGGCGGCACTCCGGATCCGCTGTCGCGAACGATGACCCGAAGGACGGTCCCCGACCAGACAGCGGTCACATCCACATGGTCGCCCGGCCCCAGGTCGGCGTGTCGGATGCTGTTGGTCACGAGCTCCGTCGTGAGGAGCTCGGCATCCTCCCGCACCGCATCGGGGAGCCCCATGCCCTCGAGTGCTCGGCGGATCGAACTCACGTTCTCCGGCCGGGCCGGGAACCGCAAGCGGAGCGGTCGTGCCCGTTCCTCCGACTCCCGTGAGGCGTACCCCATTGAGGGCTCCCATCGTCGACACCCGCCACCAGGTGAGCTACCCGCGCGCGCGACGGGGCAAACCTTGCGGCGACACGGCCACCCGCGCAGGTCAGGATCGGGCTATGAGCAGCCGCTGGTGCTGCCGCAGGTCCCGCAGACGTAGCAGGAGCCCGCCGGCTGCATCTTGGAGCCGCACTGGTAGCACAACGGGGCGTCCAGCTCCTTCGCGGTGGGCGAGGAGATCAGCTCGATCGGCCGAACGACCGCTCCCTCGGAGGCGTGGATCGGGGCCTCCTCGACCGGGGTCGTCTGCTCGAGCGCGTCCTCGGGCGCCGCCATCTTCTCAGCCGCCTCGATCTTCCGCTCCCCGATGGACCGGATGCCGAGCGCCTCGCGCTTCTCCGGCGGCAGGTGGTCGAGCGCCAGTCGCCGGAACACGAAGTCGACGATCGAGGATGCGAACCGGATGTCGTCGTCGTCGGTCATCCCGCTCGGCTCGAACTTCATGTTGATGAACTTCGAGGCGTAGTCCTCCA
>JBKKAE010000227.1:0-2561 GCA_046714835.1 Actinomycetota bacterium
TTCTCCTTGTCGAGTTCCTTGAGCGCCATGTGCACCTCGAAGCGAGGAAGCAGGACGAGCTTGCCCGCCTGCGCGATCCCGAAGTTCATCGCCACCAGCCCGAAGGAGTGGAAGAACGGCAGGATGCACATCACACCGTCCTTGCCTCGCTCGAAGAACGTGATGCACGGCACGACCTGCCGGATGTTCGAGGCGATGTTGAAGTGAGAGAGCATCGCGCCCTTGGACAGACCGGTCGTCCCGCCCGTGTAGACGAGCGTCGCCACGTCGTGCTCGGCGTCGACCTCGGCCACCGACGGCGGCGCCCCCGCCGACCGCATCGCCTCCTGCCACCATCGCACCCGCACATCCGACGGGACCGGCGGCCAGGGCTTCCCCTCGTGCTTCGCGTCCTTCTTGAACTTGATCGGGGCGAGGAGGTTCAGCGGGAACCGCATGTAGTCGGTCAGCTTGGTGACGATCACCTCGCGGACCGGCGCCTCCTTCTCGACGGCCGCCCAGACCGGATAGAGCTGGTCGAGGACGACCATCACGCTGGGTGAGTGGTCCTTGATCTGGTGCGCGAGCTCGCGCTGCGTGTAGAGCGGGTTGTTGCCCACCGCCACCGCGCCCAGCCGCTGGCACGCGTACCACGCGATCACGTACTGGGGCGAGTTGGGAAGGAGGAGCCCGACCCGGTCGCCTCGCTCGACCCCCAGTCCGGCGAGGACGGCGCTGAAGCGCTCCACCTCCTGCAGGAGCTCTCGGTAGCTCAGGTGTTTACCGAGGAACGCGATCGCCGTGGACTCCGGGAACCCGGCCGCGGAGTCGACGAGGAGGTTGAAGACGCTCTGGCGCGGGAACGGCGCGACCGTCTTCGGGACGCCCTCGCGCCAGATCCGGAACCAGGGACGGTGGTCGGTCATGGTGCGCATCATAGGGTGATGGCCGTGAGCGCGCAGACGACGACGCAGGAGGTGGTGCCTGAGGCTATGGAGGCGCCGCCCGAAGGACTCTTCGGGCGCGGCCTCCGCTTGATCGTGTCCTACGTCCGGATGCATCCCGGACCGTTCTTCGTCTCCGTGACCGGCGCGATCGTGTTCGCGTTCGCGTCGATCGCGCTCACGACCGCCCTGGGGCGCGCGACGGACGAGGTGCTTCGCCCCGCGTTCGAAGGAGGTGTCTCCTCCCGGGAGATCTGGCTCTCGGTGGGCGCGCTGATGGCGTTCGGATGCCTGCGGGCGCTCGGGATCATGACGCGCCGCTTCTACAGCGGCGTCGCCGGCGAACGGGTCATGGCCACCCTCCGCACGAAAATCGCAGACCGGTACCGGCAGCTCTCCCTCGCCTATCACCGGGAGACGCCGACCGGCGAGCTCCTCGCGCACATGGAGGCGGACGTGAAGGCGGCGGTGGACGTCTTCTGGCCCGTCCCGTTCGCGACCGGCGTGATCGTGCTGGTCGCTCTCGCCATGATCCAGCTGCTCGAGGCGGACATCTACCTCGCGATGGTCGCGATCGTCCTGTTCCCATCCCTCGCGCTGATGAACAAGAGCTTCGCGAAACGGATGGAGGTACCCGCCCGACGGGCGCAGGAGCGGATCGGCGAGGTGTCGGCCGTCGCGCACGAGTCGATCGACGGCGCGATCGTCGTGAAGACCCTCGGACGCGAGGAGGCCGAGATCGAGCGGCTCTCCGTGAAGGCCAGGGCTCTCCGCGATGATCGGGTCGAGGCCGGTTTCATCAGGGCCACGTTCGAGGCGGCGCTGGATGCACTGCCCGCCCTCGCCGCCGCGCTCCTGCTGGTGGTCGGCTCGTGGCGGGTCTCGGTCGGGGCGATCACGCTCGGCGAGTTGATCGGGTTCGTGGCCCTGTTCAACCTTCTCGCCTGGCCGATGCGGTTCATCGGCTGGATCTTGGCGGAGCTACCGCGCGCGGTGGTGGGATATGACCGGCTCGAGACGGTCTTCGGCGAACCGGTCACCGTGCTCCCCGCGGTGGACCCGGTGCCGCTGCCCGCCGGCCCGCTGGGTCTCGAAGCCGAAGACGTCCGGCACGTGTTCGATGGATCCCGGGTCCTGGACGGGGTGTCGTTGCAGATCAGGCCGCAGGAGTCCGTGGCGATCGTGGGGCAGACCGGAGGGGGGAAGTCGACGCTCGCCCAGCTCCTCGTGCGCCTGGCCGATCCCGAGAGCGGCACGGTTCGCATCGGCGGGGTGGACCTTCGCCATGCCGACCCGAACTCGCTCCGGAGCGCGGTCTCGATCGTGTTCCAGGAGAGCTTCCTGTTCTCCACCACCATCGGCGAGAACATCGCCCTCGGCTCGGAGGCGGATGGAGACGCGGTCGAACGTGCCGCGAGGATCGCAGCCGTCGACCGGTTCGTCCGAGCGCTCCCCGCCGGCTTCGACACGGTGGTCGGCGAGCGGGGGTACACGCTGTCCGGTGGCGAGCGCCAGCGCGTCGCGCTGGCGCGCGCCATCGTGCGCGAGCCGCGGGTGCTGATCCTCGACGACGCGACGTCCTCGGGCGATGCCGCGGGCGAGGCGCAGATCCTCGCGGCCCTCCGCGAGGATCTGCAC
>JBKKAE010000228.1:0-5421 GCA_046714835.1 Actinomycetota bacterium
GCGCAGGAGGTCACGCGGAACCCCGCGTTGCTGAGTCCGAGCACCGTCATCTCGCGGATCGAGGGGTCGTCTTCGACCAACAACACCTGTTCGTCCACGGGCGAAGCGTAGCCCGGTCAGGACGCCATCTCTTCCACGTCGTGCTCCGTCAACGCGGCCGCCAA
Organism: Actinomycetota bacterium; assembly: GCA_046714835.1. GTDB lineage: Bacteria > Actinomycetota > UBA4738 > UBA4738 > HRBIN12 > JAJNBA01. The sequence goes on from JBKKAE010000228.1 coordinate 165, forward strand.
ACGATCGAAGCGGTGGGCCATCCGGCCTCGCGCCGGCAACAGACGCCCCCTCTCTTGCGCCGACCGCACCGCACGATCCTGTGGAAGCACCGCGAGCGCCGGCTCGCCGAAGACCTTTCGAACATCGCCGGGAGTGACCTCGCTCCTGGCCGCCCTGTTCACGACGAACGCGACCCGGCCCTCGAGGTGGAGCGGTGAGAATGCTTCCAGCGCGCGGGAGGTGGCTCGGAAGGACACCACGTCCAGCGTGAGGATCTCGAGCAACCGACCCGCGTACTCCACGCCGGCGATCGTCAAGGGGCTGAGGGCTCGAGGCAGATGGACGACGACGACATCGGCACTCTGGGCGGCCGCATCCATGACGAGCCGGAGCTCCTCCGGTCCGAGGCGCGCGGCCTCCTCGGGCGCCGGCGGAAGGAGGACGTCGACCTCGCTCGCATGCCGCCACAACGCTCCCTTGAGCTGCTCTGGGCCGAGATCGTCCCCGAGGGACGCGGCGTCGGCGAACGTGTGAACGTGTGAACGGGTTCGGCGTCGTCGCCCGCAGGCGCGCCAAGCGCCTGTGCGACGTCGCCGAAGACGGGATCGGCGTCGATCAGGATGACGGAGCCGCGGCGTGCGAACGCCGCGGCGAGGTGCGTCGCCACGAACGTGACTCCCACGCCGCCGCGGCCGCCGTGCACCGCGACCACCGTGCCCCGCCTCGCCGTCTCGCGCGACCGCCGTACGGCGGCCGCAGCAGCCCCCAACAGATCCTCACGTTCCTTCGGCCACAGGAAATAGCCAGCTGCGCCCGCCCGGATCGCGGTGCGGAGGGACGTCACCGACTCGCGGGTGTCGAGCGCGAGGATCACACCCGTGCCCTGCCGCCCACCGAGCATCGTCGGTGCGGCCACTATCGCATCCGGCTCGAGCTGTCGGATCGCTTCCGCCAGTTGCCTGCCATCCCCCGCGGTCGCCACCACTCGGGCGCGCCCGCTCCGATCCAGGAAGTGCATGACCTCCTCGGCCACCTCCGGCGCCTCGAGCGCCAGGACGATCCTCGCCACTTGATCCATGGTTCGCCTCCCTGCCAGGAGAGGGAGGGGAGTGACGGTAGCCCCCACCACCGACAGCGCGTCCGATATACCTGCCGGCGTGCACGACCTAGCGGACAACCCTTCGCTCCGTCTCCCCTACCGCGCGCCGTTCGCAGGGGACAGCCTCCTGTCGTTCCTCGGCGCGCGCGCACTGCCGGGGGTCGAGGAGGTTCGAGATCGCACGTACCGCCGCAGCGTGCGAACGGTGGATGACCGTCCAGGGGTCATCGCGATGTCCCCGGGCGGGGAAAGCGGGCACGTGACGATGGAGCTTTCGGTCGATCACCCGTTAGATTCCGCCGCGTTCGTGCACGACGCACGCCGAGCGTTCGACCTCGATGCGGAACCGCTCGCGATCGACGCATCGCTCGCGCGTGATCCGAAGCTGGCTCCCCTCGTCACGAAGTCGCCCGGGATGCGCGTTCCCGGCACCTTCGACGGCTTCGAGCTCGTCGTGCGTGCGATCTTCGGACAGCAGGTGTCCGTGGCGGGCGCGAGGACGTCACTTGGCCGGCTCGTCGAGCGCTTCGGGACCCCGCTCGATCCGCCGAGCGGAGGCATCACGCACCTGTTCCCGACCGCTGAGCAGGTGGCCGAGCTCCCGCCCGAAGCGTTCGGGATGCCTCGGGCCCGGGCGGAGACGATCCGGCGCGTGGCCGATCTCGTCGCTCGAGGGGAGCTCGATCTCTCGGGCGACACCGAACCGGAGGAGGCGCTCCAGACACTCGGCGAGCTCCCCGGGATCGGTCCGTGGACCCTCGCCTACGTTGCGATGCGCGCGCTCCGCGACGCGGACGCGTTCATGGTCGGCGACCTCGGCGTGCGGAAGGGCTTCGAGGCACTCGGACTCCCCTCGACACCGAAGGGCCTCCTATCGAGGGCGGAGCGCTGGCGACCATGGCGCGCGTATGCCGTGATGCACCTCTGGCACGCACACTTGTGACGCGGGCTACGATTCGGCTCCTCATGGATCGCGCCGCCATCGAAGAGCTCTTCACCTTCACGGACTACAGTTGGCTCGAGTACGAGCGGGTGATCCGACCTCTCGGCGACGAGACCCTGACTGCGTCAGCACCCGGCTCGGGCTGGCCCGCCCTGCGCGATGCGTTGGCGCACATGGTCTGGGCGTACATCCGCTGGCTGGCGGATCCTGCCGGAACGACCGATGAGCCGGTGGAACGGATCCAGTCCTGGGACGAACTTGATACCTACCGGGGTCGCGTCCTCGGCCACGCCCGCGAGTACTTCGATTCGGTCGGAGACGATGAGCTGATGACGCCTCGAGAGATGAACTTCGACGACAATATGCTCTGGTACAGCCCCGCGGACATCTTCGTGCACGCGATGCTGCACGAGCGCCAACACCACGGAGACCTGAACACGCTCCTGTATCAACTGCAGATCGAAATTCCGATCGTGGAGTATCGGTTTTCTCTGCCAAGACGGGCTTAAACCACTGCTCTCCTTCGACGCGACTAAGGCGCACCGTGCACGAGGGTTCGGGAATGTCGCCTGATCTAGACGCCCTCGCTGGGGATGCGAGGTAACCCCAGCAACCTGCGATCGTCGACAGCGCTCCGTTCTGCAGCGACCCATTCAGCTGCCTCGTGGTCGTCTATCTCGATGAGTGTGAGCCACTCATCCACGTTCGTCGCTTCAATCTGGATGGGCTCGCTGAAGTCCATCGGGGATGCCATCACGACGTAGGGCGGATGGGCCCGTCGCGGGTCGTCGATCCACAGCCCCTCATGCACCCCGTCTACACCCCAACGGAGGAACGGTCGGAACTGGTCCGGAATGTTCTCGTACGCCAGTGCTTCGTCTTCTCCGAGGAGAAGTCCGCAAGAGGCGCCCCGATCCTGGAATCGGTCAGCGTTCAACCGAAGTTGCTGCAACGCCTGGTCGATTGCCGCGCCGTATCTCACGACAGCAGTCCTACTGCTCACGCGCCGGGATCGCCAAAGTGCCCAAGCGTTGCTACCGCCGGACCGCGCGTCGGACGGACGTTGTGACCGCTTCTTCGAGCACGGCCACAACGTCGACGTAGGTTGCGTTCACCTGCTTGGTGGCGAGGGTGAACACCGCGTCGCCGTCGTAGAGCGTGTGCGCCGGCCGCACCGCACCGTCTACGGCGTCGTTCGCCACGGCGGCGAGTCGGCGCGCGTCCGGCTTCGACAAGGTCGCGTTGGTCGCGACGACGCCGATCGTCGTGTTGCCCGCCCGCATCCATTCGATGAGATCCTCACGCCGTTCACCGGGCTCCAGCCGAGGGCCTGCCAGCACCGATCCGTCCTCGTGCACGATCTCTCCCACGGCGTTGACCACGAACAGAGCGCCCACGACGAGATCACCGTCGCTGACCGCCCACGTCCCCAGCCCCCCGGGGACACCTCGTTGCGGTCCCCACAGCTTCGCCACGGTCGCTCCCGTGCCTGCGCCGATCCTCCCCTCGGGGACGTCGGTGGAGGCGGCGACGCATGCCGCGTATCCCTCGTCGGCGCCGGGGCGCCGAGTCGAATCTCCTACGCCGAGGTCGAAGATCACCGCCGCCGCGACGGACGGCACGATGACGGGCCCGATCTCCGAGCCGATCCCGCGCTCCTCCAGGTATCGCTCGACGCCACCCGCGGTGGCCAGGCCGAACGCGCTTCCGCCAGTGAGCACGATCGCATGCGCTTCCTCGAGCAGCGTGCCCGGTTGGAGCATGTCCGTGCCGCGGGTACCCGGCGCGCCGCCGCGAACCTCGCAGGAGGCCGCCGTCCCTTTCGGCGGCAGGACGACGGTGCATCCCGTGAGCGCCGTCTCGTCCGACCAATGGCCGACCCGGATCCCCTCCACGTCGGTGATGGACGACACGTATCAGGAACCTTCCGGCCGCAGCTCGAAGACCGGGATCTCGCGTGTGGTCCGCTCTGTGCACTCGCCGTATGCGGGGTCCGCATCCACGAACCGGGCGAGGAGCAGGACCTTCAGGCTGCCGAGTCGAGACCCCATGCGACTCCGGCTCGCCCGCAGCAGGAACCGATGGATCTTCCACATCGCGCGGAGCCTCGGGGTCAGCCGGACGGCGGGCATCGAAGGGCTCACTCTACGGACAGGTGAAGCGTTGGGGGCTCGCGGTAGCGTCCCGAACATCGATCGAGGAGGTTCCACGTGAGCGTTCCCGCACGGATCAGCATCGTGACCCTTGGCGTCGACGACCTGGAGCGGTCGAGGACGTTCTACGAAGCGCTCGGGTGGGAGGTCGCGGGAGCCGCCGGCGACGAGATCTGCTGGTTCAAGACGGCGGACTCCTACCTGGGGTTGTTCGATCGTGAATCGCTCGCGAGGGATGCCGGGCTCCGCTCGGAGCCGACCGCGGAGTTCGGGGGTATCACCCTCGCGATCAACGTGGAGAGCGTGGCGGCCGTGGACGCGGCGTTCGAGGCAGCCGAAGGTGCCGGCGCGCGGATCCTGAAACCGGCGGAACGAGCCGGATGGGGTGGGTACTCCGGCCACTTCGCCGATCCGGATGGACATCCCTGGGAGGTCGCATACAACCCGAGCTTCCCGATCGGCGCCGACGGCCGCATCACGATCGCGTGAAAGGAAAGTCCTCGAGACCATCTCGCACGCGGCGCACGGCGCGGCCCCGTCCGAAAGACCTATACATGGATGGGGCGCGAGGGCCGATACTGTGGCTATGAGGAAGGGTGAGCGTTTCCGTCTGGTGGCCGTCATCGGCCTGGTCGTTGCGCTCATGTCCGCCGGGTTCGCTCTGGCGGGAGACGCCCTGGACGAGCCTTTCACGGACGAACCCACGACCTGTGTGCCGGGCGAGGAGCCTGTCGAGGGCGAGGAGCCTGTCGAGGGCGAGGAGCCTGTCGAGGGCGAGGAGCCTGTCGAGGGCGAGGAGCCTGTCGAGTGCGAAGAAGCCACCGACGACGTAGAAGAGCCGGCCGACGCTGAAGAGGCCGACGCCGACGCGCACGCCGAGGACTACACGGCCGAGGATTGTCTCGGCGCTGCGGGCCTCGAGGCCGGAGGCGAACCCCTCGAGGCGCCGGTCCCGGGCGAGCTGCACGGGCTCGAGAACGCGACAGCTCACCTGCTGTGGAACTGCCTCGATCACCCGAACCACGGCCTGGTCAACGCTCTGACGAAGCACGAGGAGAAGCTGGACGCGTGGCTAGAGAAGA
>JBKKAE010000229.1:0-2745 GCA_046714835.1 Actinomycetota bacterium
GACGAAGGAGGACATGCGCGATGGCGGAATACGTGTCGGTCGGGGATTCCGACGAGGTGCCGGAGGGAGAGGCGAAGGCGTTCGACGTGAGCGGCGCCGAGATCGCCGTCGCTCGGGTCGAGGGCCAGCTCTACGCGTTCAGCGACATCTGCACGCACCGACACTGCAACCTCGCCAACGGCGGCGAGATCGACGGCACCACGATCGAGTGCGAGTGCCACGGGAGCCAGTTCGACATGAAGACGGGGGAGGTCCTCAGCCCGCCCGCCACCGAGCCGCTCGAGTCCTACGAGGTCCGCGAGGTCGACGGGATCATCCAGGTCGGTGCCTGAGGAGGGCGACGCCCCTCGCTCGATCGTCATCGTCGGCGCGAGCCTGGCAGGCGGGACGGCCGCGGGAGTGCTGCGTGATCAGGGCTACGAGGGCCGCCTCAGCCTGATCGGCGCGGAGGAGGAGCCTCCCTACGAACGTCCTCCGCTCTCCAAGGAGCTCCTTCGGGGAGAGCTCGACTTCGAGGACGCCCTGGTGCGACCCGCGTCCTGGTACGAGGAGCACGACGTCGACGCCCACTTCGGCACGATGGCCGTCCAGATCGACGTCCGTGCGCGCGAGGTGGTGCTCGCCGGCGGCGAGCGGCTCCCGTTCGATCGACTGCTGGTGAGCACCGGGAGCCGGAACCGGCGGCTGGAGGTGCCGGGAGCCGGCCTGCCGGGCGTGTTCGACCTCCGCTACCACCGGGACGCCGTGCGGATCCGCGACGCCGCCACGGAGGGCGCCCGGGTCGTGTGCGTCGGCATGGGATTCATCGGCGCGGAGGTGGCGGCGTCGCTACGGACGATCGGCTGCGACGTCACGGTCATCGAGATCTTCGAGACCACCCTGTACCGGATCCTCGGGCCGCAGATCGGTCGCGTGCTCGAGGGGATCCATCGCGATCACGGGATCACGATGCACTTCAGCGACTCGGTCGAACGGTTCGAGGGCGACGGCCGGCTCGAGCGCGTCGTCACCGAGAGCGGCAAGGAGATCGAGGCCGACGTCGCGGTCATCGGTGTCGGCACCGAGCCGGCCGTGGAGATCATGGCGGGGACCGGTCTGGACCAGGGGGGCGGGATCCCGGTCGGCTCGGGACTCGAGACGACCGTGCCGGGAGTCTTCGCGGCCGGCGACGTCGCCCTGCACGACCATCCGGTGTTCGGACCGATCCGGGTCGAGCACTACGACAACGCGGTGAAGATGGGGGAGCACGCCGCCCACGCGATGCTGGGCTCCTCCGAGCCATTCGACGACCCGCACTGGTTCTGGTCCGACCAGTACGACTCGAAGGTCGAGATGGCCGGCTACGCGCCGACCTGGGACCGGATGGTGGTCCGGGGATCGCTCGAGGAGCGCTCCTTCTGCGCATTCTTGTTGGATAGTGGAGGGGTGGTCCGATCGACGGTGTCCCTCGACTGGAAGCGAGACGTGCGGCGCTCGTTCGGACTGATCAGCTCCCACATGGTTCCCGATCCGGAAGCGCTCGCCGATCCGGACGACGACCTCCGGAAGCTCGTGTCCTCAGAGGACGGCTAGATGTTCGGTTCGCCCGTCGTCACCCATCCGGTCTGCGACCTCGATCTGCACCAGCGCATCCGGGATGCGAGGCGAGACGCCGTCGCCCGGTCGATCCGAGGGAGGGGAAGGCATCGCCGGCCGTTCAAGCGAGGTCGGCTGGTCGACGTCGACGGCGAGGTCTTCCGCCCCGCCGGCGAGGACGTCGAACACTCCTTCCGGTTCTAGCCGAAATCGCTTCGATCAGTCCACCGTGAGGTGGGAGACCATCTCTTGTGGCGTCCCTTCCCCTTCGACCAAACCGTCGCGGAAGAGCACCACGCGGTTCGCGTAGCGGAGGGCTTCGGGGTTGTGCGTCGCCGCGAGGACCGCGCCACCCCGCTGGATCACGTCCCAGAGCGCCTCGAGGATCACGTCGGCGTTCTCGGTATCGACCTCGGCGATCGGCTCGTCCGCCATCACGATCTCCGGCTCGGGGATGAGCGCACGTGCCACGGCCACCCGCTGCTGCTGTCCGGCTGACAGCTCGTACGTCCGGTTGTGCATGCGCGTCTCCAGGCCGAGCCGGCGAAGCCAACCTTCGGCTCTCTCACGGGCTTCGTTGAGATCCACCCCGATCACGCGGAGCGGCAGCTCGACGTTCTCGACCGCCGAGAGCGCGGGCAACAGCCCGAAGCTCTGGAAGACGACGCCGATCCCCTGTTGGCGAAGGACGCGTCGCTCGTCCGCCGAGAGCGAACCCATCGGACGGCCCTTCCATCGAACCTCGCCCTCGTCGGGGGGATCCAGTCCGGCCAGTACGCCGAGGAACGTCGTCTTGCCCGAGCCGCTCGGTCCCATCAACGCGACGAAGTCCCTCGACCGCACGGTGACCGATGCGCCGCGGACCGCCACGACGCCCTGCGCGCCGGGATAACGCCGAACGATGTCGGTCCCATCGACGAGGACGTGGGGCTCAGGCATGGCCGGTTTCGCTCCGTCGCCGTAGACGCACCTCGTCCGGGGTGACCTCGGCCTCGAGGTCGACGCCGCCCAGCGCCGCCACCGCTTCGTCCGGCAGGCGGACGCGGCCGTCGTCGGAGATGGGGTCGACCGGCACGCCCTCGTGCAGGACGCGGCCGTCGCGCACCCGGATCCGGCGGTCCGCGCGCCGGGCGGCCACCAGGTCGTGCGTGACCATGATGATCGTCACGT
>JBKKAE010000230.1:0-4716 GCA_046714835.1 Actinomycetota bacterium
CGAACGAGGTACCGGTGAAGATGAGCAGTCCCAGGGTCGCGACCCCCGCGCAGACGATCGCGGCGCCTATCGGAGAGATGACTCGGGCGAGGGGCCAGGCGGCGGACGCCCCCACGAGCCCTCCGGCGTCCGCAAGCGCCTTTTCGCCTTCGGCGAAGCTCGGGTTGCCGGCGAACAACGAGATCAGGCCGAGCACGCCTGTGAGGAGCACCGCGAAGCCGATGAACAACCGGACCCGATCCTCTCGCGCGGTGTCCCGAAGGAGCACGAACCCCCACCACGCACCGAACAGGGGGAACGCGTACGCACCGATCCCGAAAGCCCCTCGGATCAGCCAGGCGATCCCCCGGCCCACCGGGCCGCCGGCTTCGATCCAGACCGAGAGGACGGCCAAGAGGGACAGCACGATGAGGCCGATCCCGAGTGCGTCGCGAGCCCATGGCGAGAGCAGGGCGCGGACCGGAGTCTTCGTGGGCTTCCGCTTGGCACGGGCCTTCTTCGTGAGTCGCTTCCGCGACCCACCGGTCCCGGCCCTCCGGGAGGGGGAAGTCTTCGTCGCCATGGTCCGACAAGCATGACGGGTGAGGCGGACGCTTCAAGGACCCGAACTAGGTCAACTGGCCAGCAGCCACTCAGCGATCTGCACGTGCCAAGGATCGGCTTCGCCCGTGTCGATCGCCCAAGCGACCGTCTGGGCGATCGCCCACAACCGAGCCCGTTCGCGATCGAGGCCGAGCTCGGCGGTGAGGCGAGCCAGTCGGTCCCGTACCCTCTTCTCGCTGTGGTCGAGCTCGTGCGCCCGCACGATCGGCGCGACGGAGAACTCCCGTTCGCCCACGAGTGGCTTGGGGTCGATCACAAGCCATGGCTCCCTCGTCGCCGCGAGAACGTTGTCCGGGTGAAGGTCTTGATGGAGGAGAAGCTGTTCGCCCTGGGAGGCCGGAAGTTCTCTGAGCGCTTCGAGAGCGGTGCGGAACAGCGGCTCGGAGAAGGGATGTCCGGCACGTTCGGACCACTCCTCGAGATTCTCTTGCCACCAATCCGCTTCCTCCGAGAGTGTCCCGATCGGTGCCTCAACTGGAACCCACAGACGAGGAAGCAGGCCGATAAGCACATCGAGGGCTTCGTCTCCATCGAGGGTCGAGAGATGGGAGCCGGGCAGACAACGTTCGAGAAGCATGGCGTGCGCGTCTGCATCGTGATCGAGCAGGATCACGGCGCCGTTCCCCTTCCATGCGGTCAGAGCTTCGGCTTCGTGCTCGCTCTCTCGGTGTGGCCACTGGATCTTGAGCACCACGTCCATCTCGTCCGCAGTCGTGGCCGGCAACACGAGGGCCACCTGGGCGCCTTCGAACGGCTCACCCACCTTCAGCCCCCATCGGTCGACGCATCGTTCGACGAGGTGTGGAAGCTCAGCAAGCCAGGCTCGTCCATCGTCGCTGGTCGCGATCGGTGCCAGGCCGGGAGGGGTGTTCGCCTCAGACCTCCATGATCACCGGCAGGATCACGGGCTTGCGCTGGGTCACCTCGTTGAAGTACTTCTTGAGAACCCGGCGGACGTTCTGCTGGAGGGCAGACGGGTCGGTCACGTGCGCCTGTGCGGACTCCTTCACCGACTGGATCACCCGAGTACGAGCCTCCTCGAGGATGTCGGCCGAGGTCTCCTCGTGCACGAATCCACGGTTCACGACGTCGGGACCGCCGACCAACTCGCCCGTCTGCGAATCCACGATGATGACGACCACGACCACCCCGTCCGCCGAGAGCTTGCGGCGGTCCCTCAGCACCTCACCGCCTACGTCGCCGATACCCAACCCGTCCACGAACGTCATCCCCGCCTGGATCCGATCGAGCTGCCGCAACTCCTCCCCCACCTCGACGACGTCGCCGTCCTCACAGACGAGCGTCCGCTCGGGAGGGATGCCGACCTCGTGGGCCAGCCGTGCATGGTGCTGCAGGTGGCGCCGCTCCCCGTGCACCGGGATGAACCAGCGTGGTCTCACGAGGGAGAGCATCAACCGCAGCTCCTCCTGGGCGGCGTGGCCGGAGGCGTGCACCGGGTCGGACGGCATGTGGAAGACGTCGGCCCCGGTTCGATAGAGGGCGTCGACCACACGATGGATCGCGGGCTCGTTCCCGGGGATCAAGGACGAGGACAAGACGACCGTCTCTCCGGGTCCGATGTCGACGAACTTGTGCTGGCGCTGGGCCATGAGTGAGAGCGCGGAGTACGGCTCACCTTGCGAACCGGTGCAGATCACGACGACGCGGCCCGGATCCAACCTGTCGACCTCCTCGATGTCGACGACGTCCTGCTCCGCCACATGGAGAAGTCCCAGTCGCCTGGCGGCATCGACGGACTTGTGCATCGACCTCCCGAGGAACGCCACCACTCGCTCGTTGGCGTGCGCCGCGTTCACGATCTGTTGCACTCGATGGATGTGGCTCGAGAAGCAGGCCGCGATCACCAAGCCCGGAGCTCCGGCGACGATGTCGTGCAGGACGGGTCCCACGGTGCGCTCGCTGACGGAGTACCCGGGTTCCTCGGCGTTCGTGGAGTCGGAGAGGAGGAGATGCACGCCCTTTCCGCGTCCGGCCTCCTCGGCCAGCCCGTGGAGGTCGGTCGCCCTTCCGTCCAGGGGTGTCTGATCGATCTTGAAGTCACCCGTGTGCACGATCGCGCCGAACGGGGTGTCGACGACGACCGCCATCCCGTCGGGGATCGAGTGCGTGACCCGGAGGAATCGCATGGTGAACGGCCCCGTCGAGGCCTGCTCTCCCGGCGTCACGGTCCTCAGGTCGACGAGATGAGCCACCTCGTGCTCGTCGAGCTTGCTCTGCAGCAGGGCGAGTGTGAACGCGGTTCCGTAGACCTCGAGTCGGCGGTCGATGTCGCGGAGGAGGTACGGGAGCGCCCCGATGTGATCCTCGTGACCATGCGTGAGGACGACCGCCTGGATCTTGTCGGCCTGCTTGCGAACGAAGTCGAAGTCCGGCAGGACGAGGTCGATGCCCGGCATGTCGCCCGACGGGAACGAGAGGCCGACGTCGATGATCAGGATCCGGCCGTCGAGCTCGAGGCAGGCCATGTTCCGGCCGACCTCACCCACCCCTCCGAGGAAGACGAGTCGCGCGGGCGATTCAGAGGAGACCGGCATCCTCCAGTGCTTTGCGAACCCGATCGCGCTCGTCCGCAGTGGCGGGCACGAGGGGCAGGCGGGGCGGACCCGCCGGCCGGCCCAGCATGTCCAGAGCCGCCTTCACCGGGATCGGGTTCGACGTGACGAACAGCGCGTTGAACAGCGGCGAGAGATCCTCGTGGAGCTTGCGAGCAGCCGGCACGTCGCCGGTCTCGATCAGGTCGATCATCTGCCGGATCTGGGAGCCGACGAGATGCGAAGCGACACTCACGACGCCCACTGCACCGAGGCACACGTAGCCGAACGTCGCCCAGTCATCGCCCGAGTAGATCTCGAATCCTTCGGGAGCCTCGGAGACCAGGTTCGAGATCGCCTTGAAATCCCCGGTCGAGTCCTTCACCGCGACGATGTTGGGCTTCTCCGCGATCCGGACCATCGTCTCGTGCTCGATCCGGGTGCCCGTGCGGCTCGGGATGTTGTAGACGATGATCGGAAGCTCGGTCGCGTCGGCGATGTGCTCGAAGTGGGCGATGAGCCCCCGTTGCGGCGGCTTGTTGTAGTAGGGCGTCACCACGACGATCCCGTCCGCACCGGCGTCCTCGGCGGCCTGGGTCAGCTCGAGGGTCTCTGCGGTCGAATAGGTCCCGGTGCCGCAGATCAACTTCCCCTTGCCCCGGATCGCGTCGCCAACCACGCGGAACAGCTCCGCCTTCTCCGTGTGGGACAAGGTCGGCGACTCGCCCGTGGAGCCGGCGACGAAGATCGAATCCGAGCCGTTGTCCGTGAGCCATGAAGCGAGCTCCTGCGCGCCGTCGAGGTCGACCGCGTGGTCGGAGCGGAAGGGGGTGACCATCGCGGTGACGACCGATCCGAATCTTCCGGCCACGCGATGTCTCCTTCCTCTTCGGGGCGTCCCTCGGGGCGCCTCTTCGGCGTTCGAGCCGCCTGGGCGGTCGGCAGCGACGCCCTATGCTAGCTCTCGATGCCGCGCATCTACACGAAGACCGGCGATGACGGGACGACGGGGCTGCTGTACGGAGGCCGGATCCCGAAGGACGACGCGGCGACCGAGGCCTACGGGACGACGGACGAGGCGGTCGCGGTGCTCGGACTGGCTCGGGCTTCCGCCGGCCGTCAGCTCAACGACGAGATCATTGCACTGCAACGGGAGCTCTTCGTGGTGGGTGCGGATCTGGCCACGAACCCGGCCGAGCGGGCCAGGCTCCAACCGGGCGTGTCGCTGGTCACGACCGACATGACCGAACGGTTGGAGCGGCGGATCGACGAGCTGGTCGCCGAGCGGGCGCTGCCACAGGCCTTCATCGTGCCCGGCACCAACGAGGGAAGCGCGGCGTTGGACCTCGCGCGGAGCGTGATCCGGAGGGCCGAGCGTCACGTCGTGGCCCTCTAACACGAGGGCCGCGACGTCAACCCGGAGGTCAGGCGATACCTCAACCGGCTGAGCGATCTGGTGTTCGTCCACGCCCGCCGGCAGGCGGGCGAGGACGAACCCCCGAGTCGCTAGGCCGTCAGCCCCGCACCGCGTAGAGGCCGAAGGTGCCCGCGGTCCAGGTGA
>JBKKAE010000231.1:0-5506 GCA_046714835.1 Actinomycetota bacterium
GTCCACATAGCCCACCAGTCCCCGAGCTGCCACGCGGACATCCGAACCATCACTCGAGCGAGGCGGCACGACCTCGCCGGTGACCACGAACTCGCCGGCGTCCAGGAGCGCGGCGAGGCGGCCCCCCTTCGCGCTCACCCTCCGTAGGCCTGTGTCTCGGCGGCGGTCACGGTGTTCACCAGGAGCATCGCGACCGTCATCGGTCCGACTCCGCCGGGAACCGGTGTGATGGCTCCGGCCACCTCGACGGCCTCGTCGAAGTGGACGTCGCCGACGAGCCCGTCCTCGGTCCGATGGACCCCGACGTCGATGACCGTGCCGCCGGGCTTGATCATGTCTCCGGTGATGAGCTTCGGGACCCCGGCCGCGGCGACCAGGATGTCCGCGCGGCGAGTGTGGGTCCCGAGGTTCGCCGTCTTCACGTGCGTGATCGTGACGGTGGCGTTCCCCCGGATCGAGTCCTGCGCCAGCATGATCGAGAGCGGCGCGCCGACCAGGTCGCCGTAGCCCACGACCACGACCTCGGCACCTTCGAGGGAGATGTCGCTCCGCAGCAGCAGCTCCACGATCCCGTACGGGGTGGCCGGTTGGAACGTGGCCTCGCCCCGCACGACCATCCCGACGTTCCAGGGATGGAGGCCGTCGACGTCTTTCTCGGGTGCCATCGTGCGCTGCACCTCCAGCTCGTTCAGGTGCGCGGGCAACGGGAGCTGGACGATGATGCCGTGGATCTCCGGATCCCGGTTGAGGCGCCGGATCGTGGCGAGCATCTCGCCCGGACTCACGTAGCCGGGTAGGTTCACCTGCTCCGAGTGGATGCCCACGTCCGCGCAGGCTTTGTGCTTGGCCCCGACATAGATGCGAGAGGCCTGATCGTCGCCCACGAGGACGGCGGCCAGGCCCGGCGTGACCCTGTGGTCGGCGAGCGCGCGCACCCGTTCGGATACCTCTGAGCGGATCTGCGAAGCGACGGCTCTTCCGTCGAGGATGCGGGCGGTCACGGCCCGGGATGCTATCGGCTGCCTACCGCGCCCGAGGGGTGATCAATGCCGGAAGTGTCGACGGCCCGTGAGCACGACGGCCATGCCACGCTCCTCGGCTGCTTGGAGCACCGCGTCATCGCCCTTGGAGCCGCCCGGATGGATCACGGCGGTGGCGCCCGCGTCGGCGGCCACCTCGAGTGCGTCGGGGAACGGGAAGAAGGCGTCCGAGGCGAGCGACGCCCCCTTCGCGCGGTCGCCTGCTTTCCGTGTCGCGATCCACGACGAGTCCACCCGTGACATCTGCCCTGCGCCGATCCCGACGGTCGCGCCGTCGCGGACCAGCACGATGGTGTTCGACTTCACGCGCCAGGCGATCGTCCAGGCCAGCAAGAGGTCGCGCCATTCGTCCTCGGTCGGCTCTCGGGTGGAGACGACCTCGAAGTCCTCGCGACGCTCGGTCACGACATCGCGGTCCTGCACGAGCGCCCCTCCCGGCATCGTCCGCACATCCAGGCCGCCACTCTCAGGAAGGGGCGCCTCGAGCACGCGGAGGTTCAGGCGCTCACCGAACGCAGCGAGGGCCTCCGGCTCGTAGCCGGGCGCGATCACGACCTCGGTGAAAACGTCGCGCATCGCCTCGGCGGCGGCCCCGGTGCACGGTGCGTCGAACGCGACGATGCCGCCGAAGGCCGAGACAGAGTCGCACTCGAAGGCTCGCCGGTACGCCTCGTCCAGCTGGGCGGCGACGGCCACGCCGCAGGGGTTGTTGTGCTTCACGATGACGCAGGCCCGAGGCGGGAGCGCGGCCACGAGCGAATAGGCCGCGTCCGCGTCGAGCCAGTTGTTGAACGACATGTCCTTGCCCTGAAGTACACAGACGCCTCCGAGCGGCCCGTCATCCATGGCACCACCTATGGGGCCACCTATGGCGCGACCTATGGCGCCACGACCGGACGCGTCTCGGTACAAGGCGCCGCGCTGGTGTGGGTTCTCCCCGTAGCGGAGGTCGCCGACCTTCTCCAACGCGAGACCGACGAACCCGGGCAACGCGTCCATCGCCGCTCGCTCAGCGAACCAGCCGGCGACCGCGGCGTCGTACGCGGCCGTGTGGGCGAACGCGGCCGCGGCGAGTCGCTCGCGCGTCGCGCGAGAGAGTCCGCCGTGGACACGGACCTCGTCCAGGACCTCGGGGTATCCCGACGGATCCACCACGACACCCACGGACTCGAAGTTCTTCGCGGCGGCTCGAACCATCGCGGGCCCGCCGATATCGATCTTCTCGATCACCTCGTCCACCCCGGCGCCGGAGGCGACCGTCTCCCGGAACGGATACAGGTTGACGACCACCAGGTCGAACGGCTCGATCCCGTGCTCCGTCAACGCGGCGAGGTGCTCCGGTTTGCGCTTGTCGGCGAGCAAGCCTCCGTGGATCCGCGGATGCAGCGTCTTCACTCGCCCGTCGAGCATCTCGGGGAAGCCGGTGACCTCCTCGACCGCCGTGACCTCCAGCCCGGCCTCGCGCAGGGTGGCGGCGGTCCCGCCCGAGGACACGAGCGAGACACCCATCTCGGCGAGTCCACGGGCCAACTCGACCACCCCGGTCTTGTCGTACACGGCGAGCAGGGCTCGTCGCACCTCTCGGACGTCCGTCACGACGGTCCCCCGACGATCGTCACCTTGCGGCCGTCGACCCGGATCCGTCCTTCGACGAGGGCTGCGGCGGCGGCCGGGAGCAGGCGGTGCTCGACCTCGTGGACGCGAGACTCCAACGAATCCCAGTCATCGTCCTCACGAACCTCGATGGGTTCCTGCAGGACGACCGGCCCGGTGTCCATCCCCTCTTCGACGAGGAATACGGTCACGCCCGTCACCTTGACGCCGTACGCGAGCGCGTCGGCCACCCCGTGCATGCCCGGGAACGCGGGGAGGAGCGATGGGTGCACGTTCAGCCAGCGGCCGCCATACGCTTCGAGCATCGCGGGACCCAGCAGTCGCATGTACCCGGCCGTCAGGACGGCGTCGATCCCACGATCGCGGAGGAGGTCCACCACCGCCCGGTCGAAAGGCTCCCGCCCCTCGAAGTCCTCCGGCCGGAGCACGGCGGACTCGACCCCATGGGATCCCGCCCGTTCCAAGGCTTTCACGTCCGGACGGTCGGAGAGCACGAGCGCGATGCGGGAGCCGCAGACGGGGTGATCGAGGAGGGCTTGCAGGTTCGTCCCGGAACCGGAAACGAGCACCGCGATCCGCTCCCCCATGGACGCGGCACGCTACCAGAGGGCCCGTGGACGCAAGCCGTACGCTATCGACGTGGAGGCCGAGGAACGGGCCCAAGGGGCCCCATCGCAGCACCCTGACGCGGGCTCGACCGCTCTCGAGCCGCTTGACGAGCGACCCGCGGGCAGAGGCGCCGTCAGCGACGAGACGCTCCACGAGCGGTGCATCCATCATCCGGGGAGGCCGGCGGTGGCGCGGTGCAGCGCGTGCGAGGAGCCCGTCTGCATGGCGTGCGCGGTTCCGGTCCGGGGCCGCGTGCTCGGTCCCGAGTGTCTCGCCTCGGAACTGGGCGATCCCGCGATCACGACGCCTCCGGAGCCCGATCGAACGCTGGTGGGTTCGTGGCTGGCCGTCGCCGGCGCGGCCCTGGCCCTGTTCGCCACGGCCGGCCCGTGGACGAGAACGGGTGCGGGCGACCGCATGTTCGGCGCGTGGGTCCCGAGCTTCCGATGGTCGATGGGGGCCGCCGTCGCGGCGGTCATCCTGTTGCCGGCGGTGTGGTGGATCCACCGCCATGAAGCTCGCTCGGGGGCGATGGTCGCGCTCGTGGGCGGCGCGGCGGTCACCGCTGCCTCGGTACTCGCGATCGCCTTCCCGCCGACGTTCCAGGTCGCCTCGTGGGGCCCGTGGGTCGCCGCCGTGGGTGGAACGATCGCCGCCGCCGGCGGGATCGCGAACATCCTCATGGAAGCCCGTTCGGGGCAGGGTGTTTGACTCCGGCACCGGGCGCCTCTTGGATACCCGTAGAGAAGCACATTGCCGCGCGAACGCGCGGCAGCTGAAAGGAGCAGTAGATGGAAGGTTCAGGCTCGTCCGGCTTCGACATGTCGAAGATGTCGACCGCCGAAAAACTACTGGCGGGAGGCAGCATCCTGCTCCTGATCGACAGCTTCCTCGCGTGGCAGAAGTTCTGTGCCGATCTGGGGCCCCTCGGCGGCAACGTCTGCGTCGGCACGTTGTCCGCATGGCAGGGCAGCGGCGGCATCTTCGGGGTGCTCATGGGTCTCGGCGCGATCGCCCTCGTCGTCCTCGGCGTCCTCTCGATGACGGGGTCGATGTCGAACATGAACCTGGGCACGATGTCGACCGACAAGATCCTGGGCTTCCTGGGTCTCGGCGTAGCGGCGTTCGGGCTCCTGAAGTTCATCCTCGTGGTGACGAACTCGCCGGGTTGGGCTGCCTTCGTCGGCCTTCTGCTCCTGCTCGCGATCGGATACGGCGCCTGGCAGAAAGTGCAATCGAGCGGCGGCTTCCAGATGGGCGACACCGGTGGCGGGACGATGGGCGGAGGGACGATGGGTGGCGGAACGCCGCCCAGCAGCCCACCGCCGAGCGCGCCTCCGCCGAGCGGAGGCATGCCGCCGAGCGATCCCCCACCGAGCGGCGGGATGCCGCCGTCCGGCTCGTCGGACATGTAGCAGATCACCGCATCACCTTCGACGCGGCGGGCCGGCGGGCCCGCCTCTTCCGTTTCGGAGTAGCCTTCGCTCTCGTCATCGGCTCATCCCGGGAGGATCGACCGTGAAGAAGTGCCCCTACTGCGCCGAGGAGATCCAGGACGACGCGATCAAGTGCCGGTACTGCTTCAGCGATCTCCGGGCCGACGCGGAAACCGCGATGCAGCAGCGGCCCGAGGCGCCCGGTGCCACCACGACGCCAGGATCCCCCTCTGCGGAGCCCGGGGTATCGGCTTCCGCGGCATCGAGCGCAGCTGCGGGATCGTCCTCCGATCCGGCGCGATACACGCACTCTGGATTCAGGTACGTGCTCGGCTACGTGGCGGACAGCTTCGGCATCTGGGATCGGCAGGCTCCGGGCGCCCCTGTCGAGAGGTTCCCGCGGACCGACGACGGCTGGCGGAGCGCCTGGATCCGCTTCGTGAGCCTCGAGCCGAACCATCAGCAGGTCGCATCGGGAGGCCCGCAACCCGTCGCGTCACCGGCGGCGCCGGCAAGCGCACCCATGGGCGCCCCGCCGCAGACGGCTCCCGCGCCCGATCCGTCGGACGACCAGGTCCTCCAGTACACCCATTCGGGATCGGACTACTTGCTCGGGTACGGACGGACGTTCTTCGGGATCTGGCTGCGGACCGATCCCTCCCGACCCCTCGAGCGGTTCCCGAGGGACGACGCCGGGTGGGCCGAAGCGTGGCGTCGCTTCACGACGATCGAGTCGAACTACGCCGAGGTCGGTCTCGGAAGCTCCGGCTCGGCGTAGCGCCGAGCCGCGAGCCACGCGCCGAACGC
>JBKKAE010000232.1:0-3348 GCA_046714835.1 Actinomycetota bacterium
ACCGCCTGGACCGTTGGGAGAAGGTCTGTGCAGACCTCGGCGAGCGGCCGTCGGACGTCGCCCTGGCGTGGCTGCTGCATCAGCCGGGAGTGACGGCCCCGATCATCGGACCCAGAACCGAGGAGCAGCTCGAAGGGTC
Source organism: Actinomycetota bacterium (assembly GCA_046714835.1). Lineage (GTDB taxonomy): Bacteria > Actinomycetota > UBA4738 > UBA4738 > HRBIN12 > JAJNBA01. The sequence continues at coordinate 140 of JBKKAE010000232.1, forward strand.
GTTCCGCGCGCTCGAGGTCCATCTGGACGAGGACGTGTTGCGGAGGCTGGACCAGATCTTCCCGGGGCCGGGGGGCCCGGCCCCCGAGGCGTACGCCTGGTAGGAGGCGTTCCGTCCGGCTACGCGCCGAGCGCGGCTTCGATCTCCTTGGCCGCTTCGATCACGGCGGGCGCATAGCGCTTCGCGCGCAGTTGCCCGAGCCTCGACGCGGGCCCGGAGACGGAGATGGCTGCAAGAAGGAAGCCGTCCGGCCCGAAGATGGGCGCGCTGACCGAGGCGACGCCGGGTGCCCGTTCGGAGACGCTGTCTGCCCAGCCTCGACGGCGCGCGGTGGCGACCTGCTGTTCGAGCCTCGCGGGGTTGTCGGCGGTCCCGGTAAGACGCGCGCGGTCGTGGTCACCGGTCCAGGCGAGGAACACCTTGCCCGCCGAACCTTTCGTGAGGGGAAGCGAGGAACCGACCTCGACGATCGTGCGGAGCTCGCTGTCGGACTCAGCGGCGTCGACGCAGATCCGGCGGTCCCTATCCCGAACGAAGAGCTGCGCGCTCTCCCCGGTGGAGCGAGCGAGGCGCTCGAGGACCGGACGTGCGAGATCCCTGAGTGGGAGATTGCGCATCGCGCTGGCCGCGAGACCGAGGAGACGAGGACCGAGGACGTAGCCGAACCCCCCGACGTGCACAAGGAACCCGTGGTCTTCCAAGCCCTGGATCAGGCGGTGCGCGGTGGGTCGCGCGAGCCCCGTTCGCTCCACGACGTCGGTGAACGATCGAGCGCCGCCTTCGACGGCGCCCAGTACGGCCACGCAGCGATCGAGGACGCCGACGGCGGTACGAGGAGGGTTCCGTCGAAGCTCTTCGGAGGCGCCGGACCTCCCCGCCCGAACACGGGCGTTGTCTCCCAGACGAACCTGTCGGAGCGTGCGTTCGTGTTCGGGGTCGTCCTCGCGTCCTGATACCATGGTGGTCCAGTATATGGAACTTTGTTCCACTATATGGAACAACTTGGGGAAGAGTCGAACCGGTCAGCCACGCGGAGGACGAACGCGATGCCACGGACGCTCGCCGAGAAGGTCTGGGAACGCCATGTCGTGCATCGCGCGGCCGGCGAGCCGGATCTCCTCTACGTCGATCTCCACCTCGTCCATGAGGTGACCAGCCCGCAGGCGTTCGAAGCCCTCCGGCTCGCCGGCCGCGGCGTGCGTCGCCCGGACCTCACGGTCGCCACGATGGATCACAACGTCCCGACGACCGAGGGTCCCGTCACGGACGCGACGAGCGCTCGTCAGATGGAGGCCCTCGCGAAGAACGCGAAGGAGTTCGACATCACGATCTATCCCTGGGGCTCGGCGGGACAGGGCATCGTCCACGTGATCGGTCCCGAGATGGGCTACACCCAGCCCGGCCTCACGATCGTCTGCGGCGACTCGCACACCTCCACCCACGGCGCCTTCGGTGCCCTCGCGTTCGGGATCGGCACCAGCGAGGTGGCACACGTCCTCGCCACGCAGACGCTCCCGCAGACGCAAGCCAAGACGATGGCGATCACCGTCGAGGGCGACCTCCCGGGGGGTTGCAGCGCGAAGGACGTGATCCTCGGGATCATCAACCGCATCGGGACCGGGGGCGGCGTCGGGCACGTCCTCGAGTACCGCGGTTCCGCGATTCGCGCCCTCTCGATGGAGGGACGGATGACCATCTGCAACATGTCGATCGAAGCTGGTGCGCGCGCGGGGATGGTCGCGCCGGACGACACGACGTTCGCCTATCTCGAAGGGCGGCCGCACGCGCCCGCCGGCCCGGACTGGGAACGGGCCCTCGATGACTGGCGCTCCCTGCCATCCGACGCGGGGGCGACGTTCGATGCGGAGATCACCATCGATGCATCGGCCCTCAGGCCGTACGTCTCGTGGGGCACGAACCCCGCGCAGTCGGTCACGATCGACGACGCCGTGCCCGAGCCGGACTCGTTCGCCGACGACGCGAAACGCGACGCTGCACGCCGCGCGCTCACGTACATGGCACTCGACCCCGGCACCCGGATCCGCGACATCCGGCCCGACACGGTGTTCATCGGTTCGTGCACGAACTCGAGGATCGAGGACCTGCGGGTCGCCGCGGCGATCGTGGAAGGTCGCGCGGTCGCCGACGGCATGCGGGCGCTCGTCGTCCCGGGCTCCGTCGCGGTGAAGATGCAAGCGGAGAACGAGGGCCTCGATCGGGTCTTCATCGATGCCGGGTTCGACTGGCGCGGCGCGGGCTGCTCGATGTGCCTGGGGATGAACCCCGACATCCTGGCGCCGGGCGAACGGAGCGCCTCCACGTCGAACCGGAACTTCGAGGGGCGCCAGGGCAAGGGCGGCCGAACACACCTGGTGTCGCCTGCGGTCGCCGCCGCGACGGCGATCGCCGGTCACTTCACGACGCCGGAGGATCTCTAGATGGAGCCCGTCCGCCGCGTCGAAGGCACCGCCGTCCCGCTCGACCGCTCCGACGTGGACACCGATCAGATCGTGCCGGCGCAGTTCCTGAAGCGGATCGAGCGGACCGGTTTCGGACCCTTCCTCTTCCATGAGTGGCGGAAGGACCCGAGCTTCGTCCTGAACGACGAACGGTATGCGGGCGCCACGATCCTGCTCGCGGGTGCGAACTTCGGCGGCGGATCGAGCCGGGAGCACGCGCCCTGGGCACTCGAGGACCACGGGTTCCGGGCGGTGATCGCCCCGAGCTTCGCCGACATCTTCCGGAACAACTGCTGCAAGATCGGCCTGCTTCCCGTCGAGCTGCCTCAGGAGTCGGTCCGGGCATTGATGGACGCGGTGATCGACGATCCCACAACGCGGATCGTCGTCGACCTGGATGCCTTGTCGGTGACCGCGCCCTCGGTGCAGGAGCGCTTCGCGTTCGACGACTTCCGTCGCTGGTGTCTGCTCGAGGGCTACGACGACATCGATCTGACGCTTCGGCACACGGAGGAGATCGCTTCCTACGAGGCCGGCCGGCCGACCTGGTTGCCGACGGCCTAGCGGCCGCCGTTGGCATGGCCCCGGCGCCGCGCCTCCTCGGTGGTTGCCGTAGTCAGCTCAGCCAGCGCCGCCGTCCTGTGCGCGACCACGTGCTCGGGGTGGTTGAGGCGCGCGGCCTTGATCGGCAGGGCTTTCATGTCTCGTTCGAAGCGCTCGCGCATCTCCTCGATGGGTGGCGCCGCCGCG
>JBKKAE010000233.1:0-3560 GCA_046714835.1 Actinomycetota bacterium
GTTCGCGGTCCTGCACGCCGATCGCGTCGCGCTGGCGCTGTCGCCGATCGTCTGGTTCCTCGGCCGCGTCCTCGCCGCACCGACCCGTGTACTGATCGGGCTCGCCAACATCCTGCTCCCGGGCAGGGGGTTGAAGCAGGGCCCGTTCGTCTCCGAGGAGGAGATCCGTTCGATGGCCGAGGTCGGCTCCGAGGAGGGTTCGATCGACGAAGGCGAGAAGGAGCTGATCCACTCGATCTTCGAGTTCGGCGACACGATCGTGCGCGAGGTCATGGTGCCGCGCCCCGACATCGTCGCCATCGAGGACGACAAGAAGCTCCGGGACGTCCAGCAGTTGGTGCTTTCGCACGGCTACTCGCGGATCCCCGTGTTCCACGATTCGCTCGACGAGGTAAAGGGTGTCGTGTTCGCGAAGGACGTTCTGAAGGCGTTGCATCAGGGCATGCAGGACATGCCGCTGTCGGAGATCATGCGCCCGGCCCACTTCGTCCCTGAGACCAAGCGCGTCGCCGAGCTCCTGAAGGAGATGCAGCGCGAGAAGTTCCACCAGGCGCTCGTGTACGACGAGCACGGCTCGGTGACCGGCATCGTCTCGCACGAGGACCTGCTCGAGGAGCTGGTCGGGGAGATCGCCGACGAGTACGACCGCGAGGAACCCGAGGTGCTGGAGCTCGGCGACGGCCTCTACCGCGTCTCGGGGAAGGCCTCGATCGACGACGTCAACGAGCTGCTCCGGACGGAGCTTCCGGACGGTGAGTGGGACACGGTCGCCGGCCTGATGCTCGACCTCCTGGGGCGGATGCCAGAGACGGGCGAGGAGGTCTCCTTCCGAGGACTCAGCCTCAAAGCCGACAAGGTGCAGGGACGGCGGATCGCGAGCGTGCTGATCACGCGAGCCGATCAGAACGGCGAGGGAGCGGAGGCCGTCGATGTCTGAGATCGACGGCTCCATGACCGAGGTGGACGACGCCAAGCTGGACGAGATGCTGAGCGCCGCGCGCGCGATCATGTCGAGGGCCTACGTCCCGTATAGCGGGTTCCGCGTCGGTGCCACGATCCTGAACGAAGACGGCATGATCCGGCCGGGCGTGAACGTCGAGAACGCGAGCTATCCCCTTTCGGTGTGCGCGGAACGGAACGCCGTCGCGTCGATGGTGATGTCGGGGCATCAGAAGATCCTCGCGGTTGCTTTTGCTACGGACGGACCGTCACCCACCCCGCCGTGCGGCGGCTGCCGCCAGGTGCTGTGGGAGTTCGGCGACGCGGACACGCCGGTGGTCGCGGAGGGGGCGAACGGCGTTCGCGCCAGATGGCGTCTGGGGGAGCTGCTTCCCCACGCCTTCGGGCCGGACGACCTCCGGTGATCTCCCGCTCCGGCATCGTCGCCGTGGTGGGCCGTCCCAACGTCGGGAAGTCGACGCTCGTGAACGCGCTCGTCGGGCAGAAGGTCTCCATCGTCTCGGACAAGCCGCAGACCACCCGTCGCGGCCTGCACGCGATCCTCACGACGGAGGAGGCGCAGGTCGTCTTCACCGACACGCCCGGCTTCCACAAGCCTCGGACGGAGCTCGGCGTCCGGCTGAACGACGTGGTCGGTGACGCCGTCGAGGGTGTCGACGTGATCCTGCACGTGCTCGACGCGGCGTCCGGCATCGGACGGGGAGACGCGTTCGTCTTCGAGCGCCAGGTCCGGCCGCACCGGTCTCCGAAGATCGCGGTGGTGAACAAGGTCGACCTGACCGGCCAGCGCGACGTGTTGCCCCAACTCGCCGCGGCCGCCCGGATCGGCGACTACGACGAGATCGTGCCGGTGTCGGCCAAGGCCGGCGAAGGCGTCGGGATGCTCCGGGAGATGGTTTTCGCGCTGCTTCCCGAGGGACCCGCCCTCTACCCGGAGGAGACGATCACCGACCAGCCGTTCGAGATCGGGCTCGCGGAGATGATCCGGGAGAAGGCGCTCCACGTGACGCGGCAGGAGCTGCCGCACTCCATCACGGTGACCCTCGACGAGATCGACCGTGGCGAGGGCCTCACGAAGATCTACGCGTCGTTGATCGTCGAGCGCGACTCGCAGAAGGGGATCGTGATCGGCAAGGGCGGGCAGACGCTCCGCACGATCGGCTCGCGCGCCCGCGAAGAGATGGAGCTGGTGCTCGGCACCAAGGTGTTCCTGGATCTTCGGGTGAAGGTCGTCAAGGAGTGGCAGAAGGACCCGAAGGCGCTGGAGAAGCTCGGGTTCTGACCCTCATCCGACCATGAGGGTCGCCTCCATCTGCGGGTGGTACGTGCAGGTGACGGCGTAGGTGCCGGGGTCCACTCCCGACAGTCTCGCGTCGACGGAGGTCCCCGCGTCCACCTCGAAGTCCACGTCGGTTCCAGTCACGGTGAAGGTGTGCGGGGCGTCTCCCGTGTTGTCGAGGGTGATCGTCGCTCCCGCATCTGTGGACAGACAGTCGGGTCGGAACGCGAAGTCCGCGAGCTCGACCGTCGTGGCGGCGACCGGGTCGGTGCAGCCTTCGGGAGGCTTCGCCTCGTCGCCACCGCACGCCGTGAGGAGTGTCAGGAGGGCGAGCACGCGTCCGATCATCATGGGCCCGGAGCCTACCGGCCGGTTCCGGAAACCACCCGCTGGGCTACCATCGAGGGATGGCGCACGCAGCGCAGATCGAGCCGAGTCGCCCCCTGGCGCCGCTGCCCCTCGCGGCCGGGGAGGCTGCGCGGATGGTCGTCCGTACGACCGCCGTCGACGCCGTCGGTCTAGAGGAGCGCGCGGCCTCGCTCGCGAAGCGTTCGATCAAGAAGGACGCGAAGCTCTGGGCCCTCGACCTCGCGATCCGGTCGATGGACCTCACGACCCTCGAGGGGAGCGACACGGTCGGCAAGATCGTCGCGATCTGCGCGAAGGCGGTTCGTCCGGATCCTCTCAACACCTCGATCCCGTCCGTGGCCGCCGTCTGCCTCTACCCGCAGCTCGTACCTGTCGCTCTCGAGCAGCTCGAGGGCACCGGCGTGAAGGTCGCGAGCGTGGCGGGCGGCTTCCCGAGCGGGCTCGGACCGCTCGACGCGCGACTGCAGGAGATCCGCAGCGTGGCCGAGGCCGGCGTCGACGAGATCGACATCGTGCTGAACCGGTCACTGTTCCTGGGCGGGAGGTACGCCCAGGCGTTCGAGGAGCTCGTGGCGGCGCGCGAGGCCGCCGGGTCCTCGCATCTGAAGGTGATCCTGGAGACCGGGGAGCTAGGATCGTACGACCGGGTCCGGCAGGCGAGCATGCTCGCGATGGCGGCGGGGGCGGATCTCATCAAGACCTCGACGGGCAAGATCGCCGTCAACGCCACGCTCCCGGTGGCGCTCTGCATGATGGAGGCGGCGCGGGACTTCCACCGTGACACCGGCCGTACCGTGGGCATCAAGGTGGCGGGCGGGGTTCGCACCGCGAAGCAGGCGATCCAGAACCTGGTCCTGCTGCACGAGACGTTGGGATCGGTATGGATGACACCGGGCCTGTTCCGGATCGGGGCCTCATCGTTGCTGAACGACGTGCTGATGCAGATCGAGAA
>JBKKAE010000234.1:0-5694 GCA_046714835.1 Actinomycetota bacterium
CCTCCACCCGGATCTCGGGGACGATCGCGGCGACGCCGTCCATCACCTGGTCCGGCCGCACGGCGTCGCGGCCCGCCACTGACACCTCGTCGAAGGAGCGGCCGCCGCGGCCGGCCGCGTGCATCTCGTCGCACACGAGCGCGACCGCCTCGGGCGCGTTCAATCGCAGTCCCTTCGCGAGCGTCGTCCGCGCGAGCTGGGCGGCGGTGAAGACCCGCAGGCGTTCCTCCTCGGTGGGGGTCAGCTGCACGCGGCGAGCGTACCCTCGGTCGCGATGTCGCGCTCCCCAGATGGATCGCGCTCGGAGAAGCCCGAAGGGGGCGGGGCGCCGCGCGCTCCCACATTCCGGGAGGCTTCGCGCTTCTGGATCTGGCTCGGCTTCGTGAACTTCGGCGGCCCCGCCGGTCAGATCTCCCTGATGCACCAGGAGCTCGTCCAACGCCGGGGGTGGATAGACGAGGGGCGGTTCCTGCACGCGCTCAGCTACTGCATGCTCCTGCCGGGACCGGAAGCGATGCAGCTTGCCACCTACGTCGGATGGCTCCTCCATCGGATCAGAGGGGGTCTCGTCGCGGGGATCGCTTTCGTGCTTCCGAGCTTCTTCCTGCTCATGGCGCTCTCCTGGGTCTTCGTCACGCACGGCGATCTCCGGTGGGTGGCGGGAGCGTTCGCCGGTTTGGCAGCCGCCGTGGTCGCGATCGTCGCGCAGGCGACCCTCCGACTGGGCCGCACCGCGCTCGCGAACGGACTCATGGTTGGCGTGGCGGTCGTCTCGTTCGTGGCGATCTTCGTCCTCGACGTCCCGTTCCCGCTCGTGGTGGCGGGCGCCGTGATCGTTGGGCTGATCGGCGGAAGCATCCGGCCCTCGCTGTTCGAGGTCGGCGTCGGACGTGAACTGGAGGAGCGTGCGTCGTCATCGGTGGTGGGGCGACTCGAGACGCCGGTTCCCAGCTGGCGGCGGAGCCTCGTGGTCCTGGTCGTGGGGCTCGCCGCGTGGCTGGTCCCGATCGCCGCGGTCGCGCTGTGGAGACAGGACGCCGGCACGCTGGCCGACATGGGGTGGTTCTTCTCGAAGGCCGCGCTGGTCACGTTCGGAGGCGCCTACGCGGTGCTCGCCTACGTCGATCAGGCGGCCGTCGGTACGTTCGGCTGGCTCCGGCCGGGTCAGATGGCGGTGGGCCTCGGGCTCGCCGAGTCAACGCCCGGCCCGCTGATCATGGTCTTGGAGTTCGTCGGGTTCGTCGGCGCCTATCAAAACCCGGGCGGGCTCCCGCCGATCCTCGCGGGCATCCTCGGCGCGACCGTCGCGGTGTGGGCGACGTTCGCGCCCTGCTTCCTCTGGGTCTTCCTCGGCGGGCCGTACGTCGAGCGGATCCGCGGCAACGTGCGGCTCGCTTCCGCCCTGCAAACGGTGATGGCGGCGGTGGTCGGCGTCATCGCCAACCTCGCGGTGACCTTCGGCATCGTGACCCTGTTCGGTGGGGTCCGGACCGTCCGATCCCTCGGCGGCGAGTTCCCCGTTCCCGTCTGGACCGAGGTCGAGCCGTTCGCGGTCGCGGTCGCCGGGGTAGCGTTCGTCGGCATCGGGCGCTTCCGGTGGCACGTCGTGCCGGTGATCGTCGGGAGCGCCGCGGCCGGGCTCGTGATCAAGGGGTTGCTGTAGGGGGTCGCCGATCCCGCCGGAGGAGGATCGCGCCGCCGACGATGGCCACGGCGGCGAAGGTGAACCATTGGACCGCGTAGGACAGGTGGGGGCCCTCGGAGAGCTCCTCACGAGGGATCGGCACCGGCAGCTCGGAGAGCTGGGGCCGGGCCTGCTCCGTCAGTTGGATCGCCAGCGGGAGCACGGGGTAGGGGAGGGTCGAACGGATCCCCTGGACGTCGAGCCGGCCGATCGCACCGTTCTCGTCCGGGGCCGTCGAGCCGTCCCCTTCGTTCGGTACGAGGAACCCACGGATCGTCAACTGGCCCGCTGGCGGCGCGGCGTCGGCCACCGGCACAGTCTGATGATCGAAAGGGATCCATCCGCGGACGACGAGCGCCGCGGTTCCGTCATCGAATACGAGCGGCGTCACCACGAGGTGGCCCGGCTCGCCGTCGAGGCTTCGCCCGTAGACGATCACCTCACGCTCGGGGTCGAAGATCCCGGAGGCGCGGACCGGGGTGTAGGGCTCGACCTCGCCTCGGCCGACGGCGGTCGTGATAAGGCCGGATTCGCGCGAACGCTCGTGCTCGATCACGGCGTTCCTCGCGCGTCGGTCCGCCAGACGCTGGAGCTGCCAGAGCCCGAAGCCGACGCAGGTCGCCGCGACGACCACGGCGACGCCCACGACCATCACGCGCCGGGACCTCGATCCGGTCATGTCGGCCTGGCGCCCTCGCAGACGCTAGGGGCCCTTCGCCTCCTGGATCACGTTGCCCCCGTCGATGACGAAGGCTTGGCCGGTCAGGTAACTCGCGCGGTCCGATGCGAGGAAGGCGATCAGCTCGCCCACCTCCTCGGGGGTCCCCGAGCGGCCCACCGGCGTGTGCAGCCCGGCCACGTGCTCCTGCTCGGTCTGCGAGCCCGTCGCGATCCATCCCGGGAGCACGCTGTTCACGGTGACGCCGCTCCGGGCCACCTCGATGGCCAGTCCGCGCATCAGGCCGTCCATCCCTGCCTTGGCGGCCGTGTACCCGGTGGATCCGATCGTGGTCGCCACCCCTCCCGTCACCGAGGAGACCATGACGATGCGCCCCCAGCCGCGTTCCGCCATCCCGGGCAGTACCGCCTTGGTCACGTTGTAGGCCGTGCCGAGATTCAGTGCGAGATCGCGATCCCAGAACGCGTCATCCATGTCGAGGAACTCGCGATCCTCCCAGCCGTCCATGTCGACGGTCACCATGCCGACGTTGTTCACCAGGATGTCGATCCTCCCGAACCGCTCGAGGATCCCGTCCACCATCCGTCGCACCTGCTCGCGGTCGGTGAGATCCGCGACGAACCCGGTGGCCTCCGATCCGGCGTCGGTCAGCTCCGCCGACCGCTCATGGATCCGGTCGGTCGTGGATCCGATCGCGAGCGCCGCTCCCTCCCGCCCGAGGATCCTCGCCGTGGCGAATCCGATCCCCGTGGGACTCCCCGCGCCGGTCACGAGGGCCACCCGTCCGCTGGCTTCTCCCTGCACGGTGCGAGCGTAGCCGCTGCTCGCGCCGCCAGAACGGGAAGCATCGACTAGGCTTCCGCGCCCATGGATCCCGCCCATCCGTTGCTCGAGATCCAAGAGATCGATACCGCGATCGATCGGCTGATGGCGCGGATGCGAGCGCTCGAGGCGGGTGAGGACGCGGCGGCTGCCCTCGCCGAAGCGAACGAGGCGGAGCGGATGATGGGGGAGCTCCGCTTGCGACTGGACGAGCTCTCTCGAGACCAGATGCGCTTCGAGCACGAGATCGATTCGATGTCGCAGAAAGCCGCCGCCGAGGAGCGGCGTCTGTACGACGGATCGGTCGCGAACGCGCGGGAGCTGGATTCGATCACTCACGAAGTCGACAACCTCAAGAAGCGTCGTACCGATCGAGAGGACGAGTTGCTCGCGCTGATGGAGGTTCGTGAAGAGCTCGAAGGCCAGGAGCGCGCCGCGGCCGAACGTTCCGAGGCTCTCCGCGCACGGGTGGCCGAGGTGGGGACCATCGCCGCGGAAGAGCTGGAGAAGCTGCAGACCGAGATGAAAGAGCGAACCGAGGCGAGGGCCGCGCTGGCGAAGGAAGTCGACCCCGAGTTCCTCGAGCTCTACGAAGACCTTCGTCCCCAGAAGAAAGGCGTTGCCGCGGTGGCGCTGATCGATGGTGTGTGCCAGGGGTGCCACGAGCAGCTCTCGTCCGTCTATGTCGATCGGTTGAAGCGTGTCGAGGGCCCGAAGAGGTGCGAGCACTGCCGGCGGATCCTGGTCATCTGATCGTCGCCTGCGACGGCGCCTCACGCGGGAACCCGGGTCCCGCCGGCATCGGCGTGGCGATCACGAACGAGGACGGCGAGGTGCTGGCCGAGATCGCGCAGGGCATCGGCGAGACGACGAACAACGTGGCTGAGTACACCGCGGTGATCGAGGGCCTCGCGCGGGCGGCAGAGCTCGGCGCGAGGACCGTGACGCTCCGATCGGACAGTCTCCTCCTGATCAGCCAGCTCACGGGCCGCTATCGCGTGAAGGCGTCGCACCTGCAGCCGCTTCATCGCCGCGCTCGCAGCATCGCCGCCGGATTCGATCGGGTCTCGTTCGAACACGTGCCGCGGGAGGAAAACGTCGAGGCCGACCGCCTGGCGAACGAGGGCGTCGACCGATGGCTCGCGGGGGAGCGTTAGGCCGCGGGGCTGGGAGAGGGCGTCTCGGGCACAGCGACCTGGGGCACGCCGAACACGAATCCCGTCGCCTCGCCGTCCGGGCCCGCGACGGCGACCTGGAGATCCAACTCACTGGCGGTTGCGGGCGGGGCGACGAAGCTCACGATGCCTTCGGCCGACTCGCCGGGCGAGATCGGGCTCGGGAAGGTGACGAGCGGTCGTTCCGAGCTCGCGAGATCCTCCTGCGGGGTGAGCAACGCCGTGAGGCGCGGCAGGACGCGCAACGGGCGCTCGGTGTCGTTCGTGACCTGGATCCCGAACTGCCATCGCTCAAGCTGCACGAGGTTCCGGATCTCCACCGTCACGCCTCTCCGCCGCTCGCGTGCGCCGTCGAACACCTGGAAGAACTCATCCAGCCGGAGCCCGTCGCGGACGAAGTTGATGACCCGGAAGGCTCCGTCCTCTCCTTGGATCATCACGACCATCCCATCCATCGATCGTTGGATGGGTGCGATCTCCTCGCCGGTTTCGTCCGTGAGCCCGAACGTGATGGTCGCACGCACGACGACGCCGTAGGCGACGAGATCGTCGAGCGAACCGTCTTCGGCTCGCACCGGGGAGGCGGCCCCCAGATGGCCGAGCTGCAGGCTGCCTTCGATCGTGCCGGGGAACGCGGCGTTCTGCACGCCAACCCAATGCGCCCATTCTCGAGCGAGCGAACCCTCAACCAGCGGCTCGAGGGCTCGCCCGGCGTCGGCGGCCGAGCCCGCGTAGGCGCGGAGGAACGCGTGTGCGACCGAGCGGGCCTGTCCCGAGATGCGAAGGTCGTCGAGCGCGAGGATCTGCTGGCTCGCGGGGCGCTCGGGGCCCTGCGGCTCGGGCGTCCGTGAGCACGCGGCCGCGGCCGCGGCGACGATCACGAGGCTGGCTGCGATCCGGCGCATCGAAGAGCACCTATCGTACGCAGTACCCTGTCGGTGGAGGAGCCGGCCGGGCGGCCGCGGCCGCGCCTCGCGCGCGGTCGAGGAAAGTCCGGACTCCACAGGGCAGGGTGCTGGGGCGACTCAGGCGGGGGTGACCTCGCGAAGGCGCAACAGAGAGAAGACCGCCTCCCAGTTCTTGGGGGGTAAGGGTGAAACGGTGCGGTAAGAGCGCACCAGCGGCGCGGGTGACCGCGCCGGCTCGGCAAGCCCCACCGGGAGCAAGGCCAAGTAGGGAAGTGTTCGAGGACGGCCCGTCCGAGCTTCCGGGTAGGTCGCACGGGTTCGGTGAACGAATCCGCACGGTGCGCGGCTGCGAACCGTGAGACAGATGGTCGCCGGGCCACCGCAAGGTGGTCGCACAAGATCCGGCTTATAGGCCGACTCCTCACC
>JBKKAE010000235.1:0-6952 GCA_046714835.1 Actinomycetota bacterium
CCGGAGCCGGTACGCGAGCGAGCGAGGACGTCTCGCCCCGCGAGCGCGTCACGAAGGACGAGCGATTGGATCGGGAAGGGCTCGCGGATCCCGCGCATCCGAAGGGCTTCCACGATCGGAGGCGACACGCCCAGCTCTGCGAAGCTCGGCGTTCGGGCGGGTTGGGACCGGGGCGGCACGACGGCATCGCGCCGTGCTTGGGTTGCTTGTGACATGACTGCTTCCTCTCGGACCGTGTGGGGACGATCGACTGCTCCGAGAAGAAGGGAGGGGAGGCGGCCTTCACCACGTGGGACGTCGATGCGTGTTCGCGTCGACGCGTGACTGTCGCAGTGTACGTGATATGGAGGTCCGTTCGAGCAGCGAGACTGGCTATGCGCTCCCGATGTGCTCGAGCCGAGCACGGACGCGGGCCGCGGCGACGACGTTCCCCTTCCGCTCGAAACGGTCGAGCGACTCCTCGTACGCCACGCGCGCGTCGTCGCCGCGGCCCGCCGCCGCCAGGACGGTCCCACGGACCTCGAAGCCCTGGCCCTGCCAGTCGAGGTAATCGGTCGAGCCCGCGATCCCGAGCGCCTCGTCGACCACCGCGAGCGCCTCATCGAACTCCCCACGAGAGGAGAGGACGCGCGCCTGTGCCGTCCGCCATTCGGACTGCGAGGCGAAGTCGTCCTCGGCGCTCATCTCACGGCTCCTCCGTGCGAACCGCTCGGCCTCGTCGAACCGTCTCTCGTCGCACAACACATGGGCGAGCACCGCGCAGACCGTGGAGTTGAACCCGGTTTCGCCGATCGCGTCGTACGCCTCGTTCATCGCGCGGAAGACGCGTTCCGCGTCCTCGAGCCGTCCTTCCAGGCGGAGCGTCTCGCCCACGACCTGACCCGTCACAACCTTCATCCTCGGTGCGCCGAGCTCGTCGTAGAGCGCCTCGGCCTCGTCGAACGCCGCGTGCGCTTCGTCGAAGCGGCCGGACATCCCGAGCAGGGCACCCCGTACCCGGAGGTCGCGCGCCCGACCGGAGAGGCTCTCGCCGCGCAGCTCCGCCGCGCGATCCAGCACGTCGAACGCCTGGGCAACCGGGACCGAGCCGAAGTACGCGTTGACGACGAGCTGAGAGGCCAGTTCCGTCCGAGCGCGCCTCGGCATCGTCGGCGCGCGCTCGGACAGCCGGTCGATCATCTCGATCGCGGCGGCCGTCTGCCCTAGGAAGAACAGCTCGAGCGTCACCGAGAGGACGGCCCAGTCGCGGAGCTCGGGATCTCCCAGCCGCTCGGCCTCGGCCAGCACCCGTTCGGCCTCCGCGCGAGCCTGCTCCATCGTCCGCTCGGATCCGATGGAGGCGCTCGTGAAGTTCAAGACGAGCTCGGCTCGCAGCTCGGACGGCTGGTCCCCGGCGGCCCGGGCCGCCTCGACGGCCTGCGCCGCGGTGCGGTGTGCCTCCGCGAACTCCCCCAGCTCGGGGAGCAGATCGGCGAGCGCGACGAGTGCGCGGACCCGCGTGCCACCCTCGGCCATCTCGACGCATCGGCCGAGGAGGGAGCGCGCGGAGGGGAGGTCCCCGCGCTCGTCCGCGCGCATCGCCGCGGCAAGGAGGTGATCCACGGCCCGTCGCGCGAGCCCGCCCGCTCGCTCGTCGGGTGTCCCCAGCTCCAGCCGATAGCGGTAGGCCTGCTCCAGGTGATGGGCGAGGATCTCCTCGTACTCCACCATCCGATCGCGGGCAGCCTCGGCGAGCCAGCCGGCGTAACGCTCATGCAGCTCGGCGCGCTGCTCCTTCGGCATCGCCTGGTACGCGGCGTCGCGGATCAGCAGATGGCGGAACCGGAAGGCGTCCTCGCCGGCGAACTCCGGCCGGTCCGGCCGGATCAGCTCCTTGCGCGCTAGAGCGAGCAGCCTCGACCGAACCTGTGGCCGGGCGGTCTGCGGGCTGAGGGTCGCGACCGCGCCGGAATGGAACACCTTGCCCTCTACGGCACCGCGTTCGATCACGCCGCGCTCCTCGGCGTCGAGCCGATCCAATCGGGCCGCGAGGAGCAGGTGGATCGTGGGCGGCACCGTCACATCCGCCAGATCCTCGACCGCCCGCCAGGCACCGTCCTCCAGCCGGAGCAGGCCGTCGTCGATCAGCATCGCGAGCATCTCCTCGACGAAGAGCGGGTTGCCCTCGGCGGCCTCGAGGATCCGCTGACGCGCCGCCTGCGGGATGTCGGCCCGGCCGAGCAGGTTGTCCACGAGCGTCGAGGCCTCGTCGACGGGCAGCGGTTCCAGCAGGATCGACGTGGCGTTCATCTTGCCGCCGCCCCAGCTCGGGCGGACCTCCAGCAGCTCGGGCCGTGCGATGCACAGGAGCAGGAGCGCCGCTTCCCGCGTCCAGTCGGCGAGGTGCTCGATCAGGTCGAGGAACGTCGGCTCTCCCCAGTGGATGTCGTCGAACACGACGACGACAGGGCGCTCGCGGGCGAGGTGCTCGAGCAGTTTCCGCACAGCCCAGAAAGCGTCCTCGGTGGTCCCAGGGTCGGCCCAGCCGAACAAGCCCGCGACGAGCCCGGCAACGCGATCGGCGTCCGGTGCGCCGTCGAGGGCGGCGTCGAGCTTGGATCGAGCGACCGCCGGAAGGTCTGAGTCGAGGATCGCCGCGGCCCGATGGATCACCTCCGCGAGTGGGAAGAGCGTGATCCCGTCGCCGTAGGAGAGGCATCGGCCCCGAAGGACCGTCGCGCCGGACGCTGCGCCGTTCAGGAACTCGTGGACGAGTCGGGACTTCCCGACGCCCGCGGGCCCCATCAGCGTGAACAGGTGAGAGGTCCGATCGGTGACCGCGCGCTCGAGCGCGTGCTCGAGCAGCGAGAGCTCCTTCGCGCGTCCCACCATCGGCGAGTCGAGGTGGCGCTCATGCCCGGCCACGCCGGCCGAGACGTCGAGCAATCGGAACGCCGGCACACGTTCCTGCTTGCCTTTCAGGGCAAGCGCGTCGACCGGCTCCACCTCGACGGCGTCCTTCACCAGGCGGAAGGTGGGTTCGCCGAGGAGGATCTCCCCGGGCGCGGCGGCTTGCTCCAGCCGGGCGGCGACGTTCACGGCGTCGCCGGTCACGAGTCGTTGCCCGGCTGAGGGATCGCCGGCCACGACCTCGCCGGTGTTCACGCCGATCCGTGCGGCCAGACCCTCGCCGTGCTCACGCTCCAGATCGGTGTTCAGTGAAGCCAGGGCGTCGCGCATACCGACCGCAGCGCGCACCGCTCGCACGGCGTCGTCCTCGTGGAGCCGGGGGATCCCGAAGACCGCCATCACCGCGTCACCGATGAACTTCTCGACCGTGCCGCCATGGCTCTCGATCACGGCGGCCATCTCGTCGAAGTACCGACCCATCACGCTGCGGAGCGCCTCGGGGTCGAGCCGCTCGCCGAGCGCCGTGGACCCCGTCACGTCGGCGAAGACGATCGTGACGACCTTGCGAACGTCGGCCGCGGGAGCTTCCGCCTCGCCCAGCGGCGTCGCGCAGTTCTGACAGAAGCGAGCCTTGTCGGCGTTCTCGTCTCCGCACGACGGGCATCGCTTCACGAGCGAATCCTAGAGTGTGTCCGGGACGCGCCGGAAGCTCCCCGGGGCTCCCCGATCGTCACTGCCCGGTGGCGAGTCCCTGTGGATGGCCCCGGGAGCCCAGCCGGCTGTCCGTCGCCGTCTCATGCGCCGACGTGATGTCTCGAAGTGGCACCCGGAGGAGCTCGCCGTCGCCGTTGCCACGGAGCACCATGTAGGTCTCCGCTTCTTCGTCGAGAAAGGCGACCGTTCCGGTCACCGTGCGCACGTACCCCCCTCGGGATTCGAGCTCGAACGAGGTCCTGCCCAACGGCACGTGCGGGAGCACATCTCCGGCGAGCGATGTCCCCTCTTCTGGTTCCGACGATCTGTCGGCGTGTTCCTGTTCGGTCTCGGCCTCGTGATCGGGCGCGAGGAACTCCTGGAGCGAAGAGGGATCGAGCGGGCGGATCCGATCCTTCAGGATCGACATAGTGCCCTCACTTTCGTGTGGGAGGAGGGAGTCCACCGAGGTGGACTCCCTCCTCGCACGGCCACGCTCGTGCAGCGGCACGGCGCGGCCGTGAAGAACCGATCCCTAGACCTTCGCGGGCGTGCCCTCGAAGAAGGCCATGTCCCCGATCTGGGTCGTACGGAGCTCGACGCGGTTGGCGATGTTCTCGCGCACCCAGCGCTCGGCCACCGGAACCGCGGCGTCGGCGTCCTTGCGGGTCTCCCAGAAGCTCAAGGAAACGACCTTCCGCTCGCCGAGGTCGGCGAGACCGTACCGGATGAAGCCGGGCTGCTCCTGGAACGTGCGCAGCATGCCCTGGCGGGCGATGTCGGCGAGCTCCTGGACGTTGCCGTCCTTGATCTCATACGTTGCGATGCGTACGTGCTGCATATGTGAGTTCTCCTTCGATGTATCGGTCGATGTGTCCGGGTGTTTCGGACCCGCGTCCGTCAGGCCAGCGTGAGCCGGATCGAGAGCGAGATCGCTCGGGATATCGAGCCGTCGCTGGGACCAGCGATGGGACGGGATGGTCGGATGCGACCTCCGTAACTCCTGCTTCTCCCCTCACGTGGATGGGGATCGCGTCTCTTCAAGTGTACGTCTTCGCTCCGACGGCACGACGGAGGAGCGTGGCCTGGCTTTGATAGAACGGCTCCGTGGAAGAAGTCACATCGGAAGACGGCACCACGATCGCGTTCGAGCGGTCAGGCGAGGGACCGCCGATCGTCATCGTCAGTGGTGCACTGAGCGATCGTTCGGGTGCGACGGAGGTGGCCTCGCTCCTAGCGCGGCGTTTCACCGTGATCGCCTACGACCGCCGGGGGCGAGGCGACAGCGGCGACACGGCGCCGTATGCGGTCGATCGCGAGGTCGAGGACATCGAGGCACTGATCTTCGCGGCCGGCGGGCAGGCCTCCGTGTTCGGACATTCTTCCGGCGCCGTGCTGGCCCTCGAGGCAGCTCGCACGTTTCCCGACCGGATCGCGAAGCTGGCCTTGTACGAACCACCCCTCATCGTCGACAGCCGTGCCCCACTCCCGGAGGACTTCGTGACGCGGCTCGATGCCCTGGTCTCGGCGGACCGCCGGGGCGATGCGGTCGCGTACTTCCTGATGACGGGACCCGGCATGCCCGCCGAGGTGGTGGCCGGGATGCGGCAAGAACCCTTCTGGGCATCCTTCGAGTCGATCGCGCACACGTTGGTCTATGACGGAAGCCTCGTGAGAGGGGTCACGGGCGGCAGTCCGGCGCCGCTCCGGCGTTGGGCATCCGTCGACGTCACCACGCTCGTCATGGACGGCGGCGCGAGCCCCGACTGGATCCGGAACGCCGCCCTGGCGCTCACGGAGGTCCTTCCCGACGCGCAGCAACGGACCCTCGAAGGTCAAGATCACGGGCCCGACGCGGAGGTCCTCGCTGCTGCACTGGAGGCGTTCTTCGCCGCCTGAACAGCGCCGGTTGGGTCACCGACGACCAGCATCCGGCCGGGCCCTGCGTTCATCGCGTAGACTGGTCGTGTGGAAGGTGAGCGGAACGTCTACAAGACCGAGAACGGAGTCATCTTCCGGGTCTCGGAGACGCAGGAAGGCCACATCTCCGTCGAAACGCTCGCCGACGCCGCGTGGGTATCCGGAAGGATCGGGATGGTCGGTTTGCGCGTCCTCCCCACCACCACTCGCCTCACGGCTCGCCAGGTTCTCGCGCTCCCGATCTAGGGGTCGTCGCGCGCCCGACTCGGACGGTCACAGTCACGCGTAACGTCCGCACTTGATGCGGCGTACCAGCCGCCGGCCGGGTCGTCGAGCACGAAGATGGTGTGCTCCCCGCATCGGGTGCACGTGCGATTCTGATACGGCGCCAGCGTGGGTCGTTGACCGAGTGAGGTCGCGATGCCGCGCATATCCTCTCCCTTGTGGTCTCCCGCCACGATCCTGGTTCTGATCATCTCGTACTCCCTTCACCCGGGCATCGAGGATCCGATGCAGGAACGAGAGACGCAGCGTCTACGGTGTGACTCGCACCCTCCGAGGATCCGACGCGCTCGCGAGCCTCGCCGGGAACCCTGGAAGCTTCCGGATGATCGCGAATCCGATTTGCTCGGAAACCATCAGGTCCAGGTCGGGGCTCTCGTGGTCGGTCGCGATGGCGAAGTGGGTCCCATGCGCGCGAACCTCTTCGTACTCCACATGGGTGAGATGGACCGTCGAGGTGCACGCTCCGTCGCTGCACTCGCAGACGAACGGGCTAGACCCTTCGGCACTCGACTCGTTCGATTCGTCGATCCACTCGTTGATCTCACGAGACCGGGTCTCGTTCTCTACCTCTTGCTCGCGCCGATCGCTCATCGTTGCTCCCTGACGACCCGAAGTCGTCGGATCTTCCGTTCGCCTGGCAAGGGTGGCAGCGAGGTCGGGGACCATTCCCCGTCCCCGGAGGCCAGGACCTCTGAGATGTCGGTGTCGCTGAGGAGCATGTCGGCCCCGGCCCGCTCGAATGCATCGCGGACGAGACCGCGGGAGTTCACGATGAACAGCCACCAACCGTCTTGGCCCGCATCAGTGCCGTCTCTTCGAGCACGCGCACGCCGTCTTCGTCGACGGAGTCAAGCTCACGCAGGTCGATGATGAGAGCACCGCCGGCATGTGCGACACCTTCGAGCTCATCCTCGAGCGTGGAGATGTTGTCGCGATCGAGCTCGCCGACCAGTGGGAAGGCGCGCGGTCACGGAGAGAGCCAAAGGGGATCTTGATGGAGCGTCATGCCCTCGACGAGCAACAGGCCTTCCGTCTGCTCCGCGAGCACGCCCGCCGTACTAACAGGAAGGTCGTCGACGTCGCTGCATCCATCCTGGAGAGTCACCAGCTGCTCTCGCGGGGGGCGGAGCCGGCGACGATCGACGCGGAGATCCTCACGCGAACG
>JBKKAE010000236.1:0-7732 GCA_046714835.1 Actinomycetota bacterium
CGCGCCGGCGACGAGCTCGCCCATCTCCCGGACGAGCCGCGAGGCGACCGCGATCAGCCAGCGAGCGGACAGCCGGTCCGGCGCGCGCGAAGGGTCGGGCTGCACGGCGGCGAGCGCCGCCGGAGAGATCACGTATGAGGCGGCTGTCGCGGCGAAGAGCCGTTCGGTCATGTTGCCCTTGCGGCGCTCCTCGACGAGCTCGATGAGCCCGTGCTGCTCGAGCGACTTGAGGTGGTAATTCACCTTCTGCCTCGCGAGCCCGACCCTTCCGGCCAGCATCGTCGCCGACCCCGGCTCGGAGAGCTCGGCGAGCAGCCGGCTCCGCAGCGGATCCAGCGACACCTCTGCCGCGGCAGGATCCTCGATCACCGCCACCTCCAACACGGCGTCATCCTACCCACCGACAAAATGGTTTGTCAAGATAAGAGAAATCGTCGGTGAGCAAGAGTCCGTCGTCTGGCGCGGTTCGAGGAGATGACCGCCAGCCTGCAGGAGCACCTCCATGGAGACCTCGTCCTCCCTGTCAATCACCTCGAGACATCGACGGCGCCGATGCCCGTGGCGCAGCTTCGGTGCTCGGTGGAGCGATGGCTCGCGTCCCGGTCGACACCACCGCGTTCGCCCACCGCAACAGCAAGGTCACATGTCAAGAGGAACCGCCGTCAGGGTTCCTCGAGCTCCCCTTTGCTGCGGCCGTGGAGGAACGCGACCGCCTCCAGCGTGGCCTGGTACACGAATCGTTCGCGCTTGGGTGAGGCGAGGAACCGAGCGGCCGCCGAGAGAGGCGCCCGCGAACTGGACTCATCTCCCAGCGCACGACTCTCGACGATGGCTGCCTGCGCCGTCTTCACCGTGTGGGCGACCATGATCGGCGCCACCGAGTGATCCTCGGCCGCCGCCCGGCCGACGGCTGCCTCGAGCGGCTCCCGCGGTCCTTCGTAGCCCTCGACCAGCGCCACCGCGCCTTCCGGGTCTCGGCCGACGATCGCGGTGAACACGTCGTCTGCGTCCTCGGTCCGGTGCGGCGCTGGCGCCGTGATGTCGCCTTTCCCGTCGAGCTGACCGGTCCATTGCACGAACCAGGCGGCATGGAAGAGCCCGCGCAGCACCTCGGGCGACGGATCGACCGACCATGCCCACCGGAGCGCGTCCGTGTACGTGAGCGTGTGCGTCACGTCCAGCCAGCCCCATTCGTTCGTGTCGTCGAGGTCGAGGTCGATGTCGAACCGACCCAGGCGCTCGGCGGCGGCCCGTGACGTCTCGTCGA
Organism: Actinomycetota bacterium; assembly: GCA_046714835.1. Taxonomy (GTDB): domain Bacteria; phylum Actinomycetota; class UBA4738; order UBA4738; family HRBIN12; genus JAJNBA01. The sequence continues at coordinate 1,268 of JBKKAE010000236.1, forward strand.
TCAGCCGAAGGACAGGCACGCCGGATCCGAGGGCATCTCCGAGCGCGGTGAACGCGTCCTCGGGACGCCCGTCCAACAGCGCGCGCCGGAAAGCGGGCCCGTCCAGCACACCACCGTCTTGCTTCGACACGAGGCTCGCGAGGTCGAGTTCGGCGCCCTCCCACATCTCGAGGAACCGGCGCATGTACGGCAGTCGGTCGTACCTCGTCCCCCACGTGATGTCGGGGACGAGCGGCGCGAGCACCGTATCGGCCTCGGCCCAGCCGATCGAGTCGATGAGTTCGAACGCCTTCTGGCAGAAGATCATCGCGTGTCCGTACGAGAGGAAGTGGTCGGTGACGGCTTCGAGCAGAGCGTGCCGGAGCTGCTCGCGGGTCGCACCTGCGGCGAGGAGTCCTCGGAACAGGCCCTCGGCGTCGTCGACCTGCTCATCGTCGACCAACGCCGGGAACGCGGCGAGGCCGTCGTCGAGCGACCCGTAGGCCGCGACCGGGTCGAGCGGATCCGGCTGCGGTCGCAGCGGCCGGCGGACCTGGTCTTGGCTCGCCACGGCGAGCCCCTGGACGACCGGGAGCGAACGGATCGGACCCTCGAACATCGCGGCGAGCCGCAGGCAGTCGGTGAGGGTCGCGAGCGAATGGTCCCAGCCGTACTCGGCGCGAGGCGCCGCGTAACGGACTCCCTCGCGCACGATCTCCGGCAGCGGGGTACCGATCCCCTGCAGTCGCATCGTGTCCCGTGCGATACGACCGATGTCCACCTCGCCCATGGCCTCGAGCAAGCTCGCGAAGAGGACCGGGCGAACGACCTCTCGCGCCGGGTCCTGCACGTCCACCTCGATGAGGCCACCCGTGATCCGAACGGGGTACGAGCGGACGGCCTCGCCCCCGAACGTGCAGTCACCATCCTGGAGCCGGAACTTCCAGTTGTGCCAGGCGCATGTGAGCACGTCGTCCTTCACATCGCCCCTGACGAGCGCGTACCCCTGGTGCGGACATCGGTTGTCGGTCGCGAAGACGCCGCCTGGCGTGCGGAAGAGCGCGATCCGCTTGTCGAGGTACGTGAACAGCTTGCCGCCGGTCTCCGGCAACGCGTGGACGGGGATGGCGGATACCCATTCGGCCATGGCCCTTGGCTCCGTTCTATGACTTGGAGAGTTGAACGCTACAACTTCAAGTGCACTTGAAGTCAAGAGGGTAGGATCAGCTCGTGGTGCTTGCGAAGCAGGATCTCCTGTCGATCGGCGAGGTCGCCTCGCGCTCGGGCGTGGCGACCTCGGCGTTGCGCTTCTACGAGTCGACCGGGCTGATCTCGTCTGAGCGCACGGGCGGAGGGCATCGTCTCTACCGCCGGCACGTGTTGCGCCGCGTCGCCTTCATCCGGGTGGCGCAGCGTCTCGGTCTCTCGCTCGAGGAGATCGGGGAGGCCCTGGAGGTCATGCCGCCCGACCGAGCGCCCACCAAGAAGGAGTGGGAGCGGCTGTCGCGCTCCTGGCGCTCCCGGCTCGACGAGCGGATCACAGCGCTCCAGGAGCTTCGTGACGAGCTCGGCGAGTGCATCGGCTGCGGCTGTCTCTCGCTCCGGACCTGTTCGCTCTACAACCCGAGCGATGCCGCAGCGAGGCTCGGAACCGGCCCCCGTTACCTCTTCGGCGACGAACCCGACGACGTCCTCACTCCTCGGTGAAGTCGACCGATCACCCGTCGTCGGTGAGCTCGTCCGCGAGGAGCTCCATCAGGAGACCGTCGTGCCAGGTGCCGTCCGAACCTCGTTCGTACGACCGCATCACGCCGACAGCGCGGAAGCCCACCTTCTCGTAGGCGCGGATCGCCGCCGCGTTGTCGGCGGCCGGGTCGATCGTCAGGCGGTGATGACCTCGCTCCTCGATCAGGTATCGGGCGAGGACCCGGACCGCCTCGCTGCCGAAGCCCTGGGCGTGCCGCGACGTCGTCAAGAAGACGTCGATGCCGGCGCGGTGGTACATCGGATCGGGCTCCTCGTCGTATTGGATCGCCCCGATGACCTCGCCGTCGGCTTCGATCACGAACGTCTTCCCGTCTTGCAGGAACTCCTCGAGCTCACCTTCCTCGAGGTCTCCCCACCGACTTTCCACCTCGGGCTCGTGCCGGATCGAGGCAACCCGCGCCATGTCCTCGAGGGTGGAGTTCCGAAGGGTCACTCGACGGCCGATGAGTCGCATGACGCTAGGGCCTGATGTTCTGGTTCAACCGGAAGACGTTGTCGGGGTCGTACATCCGCTTCAGCCCGACGAGTCGGTCGTACTTCGCGTCTCCGTAGATCGAGCGCACGACGTCGTCTCCGGACTCGACCATGTCGTTCACGTAATGACCCTCGGCCGTGTACGGGGCGAGCGCATCCATCGTGCCGCGCCCCCAATCCCTGTGGGCCTCGTCGAGAGACGGATCGTCCCACGCGGCCTCGACGCCGAGCCAGAAGGGCGCACGACGGCCGGTGAACGCCATGGCGTCTTCCGGGACGCGGGCGATCGCCCGCCCTGCAGCCAGAGGGTGATCCCGCACTCGGCACCCGGCGCGTCCGCGACGCTCGCGAGCCCGGCATCGACGTACGCGTCCGAAAGCTCCGAGAGGAAGCCACCCTTCATGTAGAAGCGCTTCCCCCACGCCATGTCCTCGTCGCCCGACGTCTGGACGTCGAGGTACCGGCGAGGCTCGACCATGTCGACCGAAGGCCGCAGGTCCCGCAATGGGCGGATCGCCTCGTCGGCCGCGTCCACGTCGCCGCAATGCGTGACGACCATGGAGACGAACGGGCGACCCGCGATCTCGGGCGGGAACTCCGGATCGGTTGGTCCCACGCCCAGGACATACGACAGCATGACCTCGTCCGGTGCCGACGGCGTGTACTCGCGTACGCGCGCAGCCACCTCGTGCGCTCGCTCGCCCGGGAACGCCAGCATCCCCTGCGTGATCGTCGGGCCGAGCTCGTGGAGCCGGAGCTCGAAGCCCGTGACGACGCCGAAGTTCGGGCCCGCCCCACGGATGCCCCAGAACAGGTCGGGGTGCTCCTCGTCGCTCACGCGAAGCTGCCGCCCGTCGGCGTCACCAACTCGACCGCTGCCATGTTGTCGATCGAGAATCCGCATCGTCGTTGGAGGCGACCCATCCCGCCGCCGAGCGTGAGTCCGGCGACGCCGGTATGCCCCACCACGCCGACGGGACAGGCGAGCCCGTGCTCCTGCGCACCTTCGTCGAGCTCTCTGAGCAACGACCCGCCCCGGACGAATGCGATACGGCGATCGGGGTCGACGCGGACGCCCCGCATCAGGGACAGATCGATCACGATCCCGTCGTCGCAGGTCGAGAAGCCCCCGACGCTGTGCCCTCCCGACCGGACCGCGATCGCCATGCCCTGGTCACGACCGAAGCGGATGGAACGGACCACGTCGTCCACGCCGTCGCAGCGGGCGACGATCGCCGGACGGCGGTCGATCATGGCGTTCCACACGACGCGAGCGGCGTCGTAGCCTGAACTCCCCGGCACGACGATCTCCCCCAGGAACTCGCGGCTGAACGAAGTCAGCGCTGTCCGGTTCACGGCCGACGTCTGCTCGCCCACCACGGCCGACAGGATGCCATAGGGGTTTCGCTTCGAGGACCCGGATCGTCGGGACGCTCTCGTGGGAGCACCATCAGGACCGGGAGGAGCACGATGAGCACGCCGATCCCTCCGATCAGGAAGACGGTCCTGGGCGAGGTCTCATCGAGGAGGAACCCGCCCGCCGCAAAGCCAGGGTGCTCCCCGCGAACGGTGCCATCGAGACGAGGCCGAACACCCGCCCGAGCATCTCCCTAGGCACCGCCTGCTGGATGAGCGTGTCGGTCGCGACGTTGTCGATCCCGTTCCCGATCCCCGCGAGCGCCTGACCCACGGCCGCCACGACGACGAACGGTGCCAGCCCCGTGAGGATCGTGCCGAGCCCGCTGAGGATCCAGCCGATGACGAAGAGCGACCCCGCCGCGGCCGCGGTCCCCTTCCACGACAGGCCGAGCGATCCGGCGAGCATGCCCACGCCGTACGCGCCGCCGACGAGACCGAATGCGAGCGGTCCGCTTTCGAGCGTGTCCTTCACCAGGAACACGAGTGCGACGTCGTCGACGGCGGCGAACGCGACGCCGAGGAACAGCGCGATCACGAGCGTGCGAACGACCGGCGTGCGCCAGGCGAAGCGCAGGCCCTCGGCACCGACCGCGAAGAAGTCGCCGGCATCCTCCGAGGGCGCCGCCCGGAGCGGCGGCAGTCCCAGGAGCACGAGCGCGGACACGAGGAATGTGGTCGCATTGGCCCACGAGCGCCCCGTGAACCCGAAGAGCGCCACGAGGAGTCCGCCGAGAACCGGTCCGATCGCCACCCGCATGTCCAGCGACGTGCCGATTCACACGTTCGCGCGCAGCAGCTGCTCGGGACGGACGAGCGCGGGGATGGCGCTTCGGCCGGCGGGGCCGAGGGTCTCCAGCACCGCGGTCACCGCCACGATCGCCAGCAGTGTCGGGTAGGAAGGGTCGAGCCACGCGATCGCGATGAAGAGGGCTGCTTGCCCGAGATCACAGGCGATCATCAACGATCGCTGCTCCACGCGATCCACCACGACCCCGGCGAGGGGACCCAGGAACCGCGGGAGAGCGGCGGCCAGCAGCGAGCCGCCGACCGCCACCCCAGTTCGATGCGTCTCCTGCACGAACAGGACGAGCGCGAGGACCGCGATCCCGTCGCCCACCTGCGAGATAGTCCGCGCGATCCAGAGACGCCGGAAGGCCGGCGAGTCGCGGAGAGGGTTCGTGGTGGGAGGGTGGCTTATCCGCGCTGACGGTATCGCGCTTGTCGGCCGTATCGATCACGCCGCAGGCTGTCGAGTGAGGGGAGCGAAAGGAGGAGCGGCATGAGCGTCTTCACGCTGGAAGAGATCTCGTATCTCCGGGAGAACAAGCTCGGGCGAATCGCCACGGCGGATGCGGATGGGCGGCCCCACGCGATCTCGGTGACCTACGTCTTCAACGGGGACGAAGACACGATCGACGTCGATGGCCTGAACTTCGGAGTGGGGAAGAAGTGGCGAGACGTCGAACTGAACCCGAAGGTCGCGTTCCTCGTCGACGACGTGATCGGACCGCCACGGCGTGCCAGGGCGGTCGAGATCCGAGGTGAGGCGGAGCTCCATGAGACCGGCGGGGAGACGATCAACCTGCGGTTCCCGAACTTCGCGTCGCAGTTCATCCGGATCCGGCAACTCGGATAGTCAGCTGGGGTATCGAGGACGATGCCACCGCGGCCTCCGCGACCGTGGGAGGGATCGACCACAACGCTCGCGGCGTCGGATAGTTCCCCGACCGCCTGATCAGAACATCGTGTTGTCGTTCTCGGCCGTCTCGGGGACCGGCTGCAGTACGTCCCAGTGCTCGACGATCTTGCCATCTTCCAGGCGGAAGATGTCCGCGGCGGCGGTGCCACGGTCCTCCGGCGAGGTCTTGATTACGCTGTGAGTGACGACGAGGTCTCCCTCCGCCACGGTCCGCTTGATCTCGACCTGGAGCCGCGGGTACTCGCCTCGATACCAGTTGACGAACCCGATGAACGCCTCCGGGCCATCGGCCGCCTGTGGGTTGTGCTGGATGTACCGGTCGCCGAGGTACTGGGCAACCGCTTCCTCCGGCTTGCCTTCGTTGAACGCCAGCTCGTAGTAGGCGCGGACCGTCTCGGTGTTCGTCTTCGGATCACTCATTGTTGCCTCCTTATGGTGTGAACGGGATGTTGGGTCGAACCCCGCCGGATGATGGGGCATTCCCCGACGTGCGTCGATGCTCTTGCGAACGCCGTCGATCCACCCGAAGCACAGCGCTTCGTCCACCGACTCCGGCCACGTCATGCTCGGCTTGCCGGATCCCTTCTTGAAGTAGCCGACCCACAGTTCGTGCTCGCTGTCGTGATGTTGCTCCAACCACGTTCGGAAGTCCTCGGGCCGCTCGAACGTTGTTGGTTCCATGAGTCGGGAGTCTCGCATCGGCGCCCCCGCGGCGACGCCCTCCCCCGCCTCCTCCACGTCGCCGTCCGGCCTCCTGCCGGGTCGGCGGCCCCACCTATGCTGAGGCCCATGGAGTGCGACTTCTGCGGGCATCCCCTCCCCGAGGGCGCACACTTCTGCCCCAACTGCGGCACCCCCCTCTCGACCACGCTGGGGACCGAGGAGCGGAAGATGGTCACGGTCCTGTTCGCGGACCTCGTCGACTCGACAGGCCTCGCACAACGGCTCGATCCGGAGCGCGCCCGCGAGGTCCTGGGTGGATTCTTCGACGCCGCGAGCGAGGAGCTGCGCGCGCTCCGCGGTCATCCCGAGAAGTTCATCGGGGACGCGGTGATGGCGGTCTTCGGCCTCCCCCACGTCAGCGAGGACGACGCGGTGCGGGCCGTCCGCGCCGGCCTCGCGATCCG
>JBKKAE010000237.1:0-2742 GCA_046714835.1 Actinomycetota bacterium
TCTTCGGGCCGTCGCCGCCGGGCACGGCGCGGAGCTGCTCGACGCCCTTCAGCCATCCGCCGGAGAGGTTGGTCGAACCCCCAGGCTGGATCCGGTGGAGGGCCCGCTCGAGGGCGAGCTGTTCGTGGCCGATCGGGCCGAGCGGCAGCTCGAGGCGGACCTCGTCGTCGTAGGTGATGACGGCGAGCTCGTCGGTGGGCCCCAGGCGCCGCGCGAGGTAGGCGGCGCAGGACTTCGCGGCCTCGAGCTTGTCGCCCGCCATCGAGCCCGAGCGGTCGATCACGAGCGCGAGGTGCGGCGGGCGGCGCTCGGCGGCCGGAGCCTTGGGCGCGGTGAGCTCGAGCATGCAGTGGACGCGATGCTCGCGTTCCACGGCGAGGAGCTGATGGTCGAAGCGCACGCTGGCGCTGAGGTCGGCGGTGGTCATGGGTCGGTGCTCCTTCCCGCGGTGGTCGGTCGTCTCAGGGGCTGAGACGTTCAGGGGCCCGACCCCGCGATGTGACGTAGCTCACAGTAAGCAGAGGGAGTGACACGGCATGCTCGTCTGATGTCCGACGTGAGCACCGCCGAGCTGATCGCCGAGGAAGCTCGACACGCGCTCGACGCACATCAGCGGCACTTCGAGGCGCTCGACTCGAAGGCAGGTGTGATCCTCGGGTTCTCCGCAGCGGTCACTGCGCTGGCTCCGATCGCGATCCATCCACTGGTCGAGGCCGGTCGAGCGGTGTCGGTCGCCGGAGGGGCGGCGGCCCTGATGGCGTTCTGGCCTCTCCGGTTCGCGACCCTCGATCTTCGCGTGCTCCGAGACGAGTACCTCTCGGCTGAGCCGGCGTTCATGCAGCGCCGACTGCTCGAGACGAGGATCGCGCTCGTGGAGGGGATGGCCGTCACCCTCCAGCGGAAGGCCATCGCGGTGCGCGCATCGACTGTCCTGCTCGCGTGTGCCACCGCGCTCACAGCGGTGGGGGCTGAGTCTACACTGACGTCATGAGGAAGCGGCGAGAGGAACGAGTCGAGGACAGCGCTTCGGACCGAAAGCGTAAGGATCTTCCTCCGTTCCAGCCGGACCCGCGACTCGTGGTGATGATGGAGCGGGGCATCAACCCTCGACAGCTCAAGTAGCTACGCGCCGAGATCGAGGCGATGATCGAGAAGTAGTTTGGCTTCCCCGCGAGGCCGCCCCTCTCCGACGAGTGATGGATCCCCTAGGGTCCTCCCATGGCCGCTCGCGTCCCGCAGAGCGCATCGTTCGTTTCCGACATCGGTGTACGGCCGGAGGGCCGGGCGTCGAGGCCGTCGTTGCTCGGTCAGCCGGGCCGGACGGCGAACAGGCGCCAGGTGCCGGGCACGCCCTTGAGCTCGTGTTCGCCGCGGTCTTCGAACGCGAGGTCCGAGCCGGCGAGTGTGGGGGTTGCCTGTCGCGAGCCCGGAGCCTAGGTTGACCCCGATAGGGGTTCGACGAGCGAAGGGAGGCGCGGATGTACGCCAGGCACGTCACGGTCCACGGTTCGCCTGAGAAGGTCGATGAGGCAATTCGATCGGTGAGGGACCACGTCCTGCCGGTGCTCAAGGATTGCGACGGGTTCAAGGGTCAGCTTCTGCTCGTCGACCGGGCCAAGGGTGAGGCCATCGGCATCTCGCTGTGGGACACCGAAGCCAACATGAACGCCAGTGAGGCCAAGGTCAGTGGTGTTCGCCAGCAGACTGCCGACCAGGTTGGCGCCAGCGCAGCTCCCGAGGTGCGTCTGTACGAGCTCCCGATCTTCGAGCAGTAGCGAGTACCGACTGCTCGGTCGGAGCGGGTGGTGGGCCTAGTGGCATAGAGGGAACGTGGTGGTGTCGGCCCGCACCGCTACCGTGGCCACGTGACCGATAGAGGCGCTCGTGTCACCTTGGCCCTCGGGATGGGCTAAGAGACGCGGCGGTTGGCTTGGATCGCGCCAGCGATCCGATCAGCGTCGCGCCCCACGCCGAGGAGCAGCGCCGACGAGGCCGCCGACAGGAAGGACAGCCCGACGAAGTAGAGACCCGGCTCGCTCGGCGCGATGCCTCGCTCGTGGATCGGCTCGAGCGCGCCGTCGGCGAAGACCGGCAGGTCGATCCACGAGAAGTCGGGATCGAACCCCGTGCACCAGATCACGCTGGCGGGTTCGAGGACGCGTCCGTCCTCCAGGGCAGGAAGACCGTCGCGAGCCCCGACGACACGGGGGACGCGCACGACACCGGCCGCCTCGAGATCCTTCCGCTTGATCCGCACCACGGGACCGGCCTGCCGGTGGAGGTTCGCCCGAACCTTGCGTCCGAGCGGGTTCCCGACGTTCATCACCCGGTGGAACAGGAACATCACGGCCGGGACGCCGACGCGCCGCCCGAACGGCCGGTCGATCCGGAACGGGACCTGGCCCGGATCCCGGCCGGAGAGCCATGTCTTCCGTCCCTCCGCGTTCTCGAGCGCGATCTCGGTCCCGGTGTCGTGTGCCCCCACGACCAGTACCGGGCCGTCGGCAAGCTGGCCCGGGTTCCGGTACTCGACCGAGCTCAGCTGCACGATCGCGGGATCGAGCTCGTGCGCGAACGGTGGGATGCGGACCGACTGGTAGCCGGACATCGCCACGACGACGTCGTCTGCGACGAAGCGCCGGTCGGTCGCCTCGACGAGGAACCGGCCTCGACGCGATACGCGCTCCACGCGCATGTCCGTCAGCACGGGGAGCTCGAGTCCGGCAGCGTACGCCTCGAGGT
>JBKKAE010000238.1:0-4741 GCA_046714835.1 Actinomycetota bacterium
ATCGAGCTGTTCGTCCCCTGCCACCGCGTCGTCCGAGCCGGTCCCCGTCTCGGGAGCTACGGGCGCCAAGACGACCGGCGCCGGTTCCTGCTGCGCCTGGAGGGAGCGCTCGCCGCCGGTTCCTAGAGCCCAAGAGAAGGTGGGCTCGGATGATCCGGCGACCTCTCCTGCTCTGGATGCTCACTCTGGCGACCGTGGCCGCCTCGTGCACGACCGGCGAGAACGGCCCTGAGGGAGGACTCGATACCTCCTATTCCGCCCAGATGGCCAGCACGTGGCACTACGTGGGGGCGCCGCAGCGGATCCAGGTCGGCATCCTGGCGAGCGACGCGAACGGGTTGCGAGTCGTCACCCAGGGCTCGATCGACCTCGCGTTCTCCTACCTCGGCACTGACGGCAGCGGAGATCCGTCGGCCGGCCCCACCGCCACCGCGACCTACGTCCCGGTCCCTGGTACCGATGCCTCCGGCGACGCGCCGGCGATCGTCACGGGAGCCAACGGGGTGTACGAGGCGGAGGACGTGACGTTCGACCAGGCGGGCATCTGGCGGGCAACGCTCTCCACCGAGATCGACAGCGTCGCTCGCCAGCTCACGACCGACTTCCCCGTGCGACAGGAGTCGGGGATCCCCGCACCCGGCATGCCCGCGCTCGCCACCGAGAACCTCACGATGGACTCGGACGTCCGGCCCGGGGCGATCGATTCGATGGCCGACGGCGGTGGCAAGATCCCCGACGCCGAGCTCCATGAGTGGACGATCGCGGACGCGATCGCACAGGGCCGGCCTGCTATCGTCCTCTTCGGAACGCCCGCGTACTGCACCAGCCGGTTCTGCGGCCCGGAGGTCACCGAGCTGCAGAGGATCGGCGCGGAGTACCCGGACCGCGCCGTCTACATCCACATCGAGATCTGGAAGAGGTACGTCCCCCCGGAGACCCAGGTCATCAATCAAGGAGCGGCGGACTGGCTGCTTCGCGAGTCTCCCGACGGCACCCCCGAGATGACCGAGCCCTGGCTGTACCTGATCGGCTCCGACGGCGTCATCGCGGACCGATGGGGGCCCCTCTTCGATCCGGCCGACGTCGCCGCCGCCCTCGAGGCGCTCCCGCCGATGGAGTCCTAGGTCCGTCCAGCTGTCCACGGTCCGTGGTCGAGCCGCACGAACACCGCCTGCATCGTGCCGACCTGAGCGTCGTTCCGTCCGCCCACGCGTACGATTGGCCCCGTGGACCAGACGCCCACGATGCCCCCACCTCCGACGCGGGAACGGTGCTACCGCCATCCCGATGTAGAGACAGGCGTCCATTGCACACGCTGTGGCCGGCCCATCTGCCCGGATTGCATGATCCCGGCGCCCGTCGGCCACCAGTGCCCGGAGTGCGTGGCGGAGGCCCGTCGAGAGTACCGGCAGGGACCCGGGCGGCAGGTCGCGGCCGCCAACCTGAAGGCCACCCCCGTCACGAAGATCCTGCTCATCGCGATCGGTATCGGCTACCTGTGGGAGCTCGTCGTGGCGGGCGGACCCGGCTCGCTCTTCGACGGCCCGGGCTTCCAGGACCTCATCGATGCGGGAGCGCTCGTCCCCTTCACGGGAGGGACCGAGCTCGACCCGACCGGTGGGATCGTGGGCGGCGAGTGGTGGCGCCTGCTCAGTTCGATGTTCCTGCACGCCGGGGTGATCCATCTGGGGCTGAACGCCTACGTCCTGTGGATCTTCGGGAACGAGATCGAGCGTCAGATCGGCCGGGTCGAGACCCTCGTCGTCTTCCTCGTCACCGGCGTGTTCGCCGGCGCGACCTCCTTCGCGTTCGCACCCGGCTTCATCGTCGCGGTCGGAGCCTCCGGCGCGATCTTCGGTCTCGTCGGCGCCTTCATCGCGTACAACTACCTGCGGCGTCAGCACGTGATGGCGCAGGCGCGGTTGCGCGGCGCGTTGAGCATGCTGGTGATCAACCTGATCATCGGCTTCTCGATCCCGTCGATCGACTGGCGGGCGCACCTCGGGGGCCTCGTCGCGGGGCTGATCGCCGGCTTCGCCGTCGATCCCTCGAGGCCCGTGGCGCTCCGGCGCGCGTTCGCCGCCGCCGGGCTCGTGGCGCTCCTCGTGGTTGCGATCGCGCTGGTCGCGTTCCGGACGGCCCAGATCGATCAGGACCCGTCGATCCTGTTGCGGTGATCCGCTACGAGGCGGCGGGTTCCCGTCGTTCCGTCAGCCCGTAGAGGTACCCCTGGCGGGTCCCGAGGTAGATCCACCCGCGCCAGACCGCCGGCGTCGACTCGATGCAGCCGTTGAAGTGCAGCTTCCAGAGCAGCAGCGGATCGGCATCCGGGTCCGACACGTCCCATGCCCAGAGGTCGCCCGCGCAGTCGCCCTGGATCAGGACGCCATCCACCACCACGGGCGACCCGATCGCGGGCGCCCCAACCTGCCGCTCCCAGCGGATGTCGCCGGACTCCCGTTCGACCGCCAGCACCCGGCCCGCGGCGGTCGTGAAGAACACGAGGTCGCCGTACAGCGCCGGCGTCGACCAGCTGCCGCCCGCGCCCTCGAACCCGATCTCCCTGGCATCGATCGACCAGACCAGAGGGTCGTCCAGCCGCGAAGGGTCGAGTTTCATGAGCTGTCCCACCTCGCGGCTCCGATCGCCGAAGCGCTGGTACTCGCTGGCCACGTAGAGGTCGCCGGCACCGTCGATCACGACCGTGGCGTCGGTGTCGTCGCCCGTCCAGAACCGGAACACGCGTTCCAGGCGAGTGCCACCTGCCAGCACGTCGGAGACATCCCATCCCTGCACGAGGCCGCCGGAGTTGGCGAAGTAGAGGATCCCGTCGTGGAGGGCTACCGAGTTCTCGATCGAAACCTCGGTGTCGCCGAGGACCCGGAGCAACTCGTCGTCGAACCCAGGAACGGTTGCCACGATCCTCGGCCTGACCTTGACCAATCCGAGCGGGTCGTATCTCCGGTGCAGCCTGATCACGTACAACCATCCGTTCTCCCCACCCTGGAACAAGACGTCGTCGACCACGAGCGCGGCCGCGTCCCAGTCGTCGTTGCGAAGCGGCCGCTCGACGCTCGTCGCACCGTGGATCGACCACAGCACGAGCGGCTCCTGTCGGTCCGTCGCGACGATCCGGAACCTGCCGTCCCGAGAGCCGGCGTAGTAGAGCGGGAACCCGTCGGGATCGGAGGTCGCGGACCCCTTCGCAAGGTCACGTGTCGGGAGCGGAGGCCGGACGGGCAGTCCCGTCGTGCCGTCGAGGAAGTGGTACATGCCGTCGTACGCGCCCTCACGGACCTCGATCGTCCCCTCCTCGCCCACCACCACGTTGGGCTGCCCGGTCCAGCCGGTGCCGCACCACTCGTCCGCCTCGATCCCCACGTAGGACACGGAGCACATGCGCTCGGTCGGCGCGCGCCAGCCGATCACCGGATCCAGCGGTACGGGACCTTCCCCGTAGTAGGTCCGTGCGGCGTTGCCGCGGAACGTCGTGACTCCCTCGACCTCCGAGTTGATGGGGTCGGCGCCTTCGGGTGGGTTCGGGTTCCGGAGCGGGCCCCCACGGTGTTGCTCGTCCTCGACCCGGGAGAGGATGAGCGCGATCACGAGGACGGCCACCCCGATCACGAGCGCGCCCGAGATCACGGGGAGGACGGGGAAGCGCCGTGCCACGGACGCCGAGGGTGCTACGCGTCTCGCACGGGCCATCGAGCCATGCTAAGGGGTCAGACCGGGTTGCCCGCGGAGCGGTACGAGCCCAAGATCTTCAACAGCGACGTGTGCTTGCGGACTTCCTCGAGGGCGTCCTCGACCCCGGGGGCTTCCGCCGACGCCATGAAGTCCACGTACATCAGGTACTCGAACGCCGCGCCGCGCCGCGGCCGGGACTCGATCTTGTGGAGGTTGATGCCGCGGCTGGCGAACGGCTCGAGCGCTCCCAGGAGGGAGCCGGGCTCGTCCAGCACCGCCATCACGATCGAGGTCTTGTCCGCGGCACCGAATCCTGGGTCGGTCGCACCGACGATCGCGAACTTCGTGAAGTTCTCCTTCTCGGTCTGGATGCGCTCTGCGAGCACGATGAGACCGGCGAGTCCCGCCGCGTCGACGCTCGCGATCGCCCCGTCCGCCGGATCCCCCACTTCGCCGACCTTCCGAGCCGCACCGGCCGTGTCGTGCTCAGGTACCGGCTCGATGTGCATCGAGGAGAGGAAGTCCTCGCACTGCGCAAGGGCCTGCCAGTGAGAGTGGGCCCGTCGGACGTCTTCCAGACGCGCGCCGGGCACCCCGAGCAAGGCGTGGTCGACGCGCACGATCGACTCGCCGACGATGCGGAGCAGGCTGGTGTTGGACAGCAGCTCGTACGTCTCGTTCACGGACCCCGCCTGCGAGTTCTCCAGAGGCACGACGCCGAAGGCGGCTTCGCCGCTCGTCACGCGGGAGAACGCATGCCGGACGGTGTCGCAGGGAAGCGGCTGGGCGTCGGTGAAGAGCGATCGGACAGCGCGCTCGCTGTACGCGCCCGGCTCACCCTGATACGCGACCTTCATGGCGCGGGAGGCTATCGGGTCGCGCCGGGCCCGACGATGACCACGAACAGGGCCGGCAGGATGCACAGGATCAGCGGGAACACGATCTTCACGGGGGTCTGCTGCGCCTTCCCCTCGGCGCGCTGTCGGCGCTTGATCCGCAGCTGCTGGGCCTGGGTTCGAAGGACGCTCGCGATCGAGACACCGAAGACGTC
>JBKKAE010000239.1:0-9574 GCA_046714835.1 Actinomycetota bacterium
GGAGCGAGAGGTGAGCGAAGATCTCCCTCGACGATCCACCTTCAGGCACCCAGAGCGCCGGGTACCCGAGGCTCTCGATCGTGGCGACGGCCTCGCGAACGTCGGCGGCCCGGAGCGCGTCGAACGCGAACGTCCACACGCCCACGCGCCCGAGCCGGGCCCGCACCGCCTCGTGGTCTGCCCCCATCGAGGGCGAACCCTACCTCTCTCCCGTCCGTCGAGCCCGATCGGCAGGTTCCGATGAGCGGATCGGCACCGACGGCGAGCGTGACGGTGGTCCCTCGAACGTAGGGTGGCCTCGATGTCCGCCGACGCGTTGATCGCCGAGCTTCGAGCCAAGGCGGATCCGGCGCGCAGACCGGGGATGGCGCGTGTCGGGATCGACGTGTCGAACGCCCTCGGAGTCAGCGTGCCCGATATCCGTCCGTCGCGAAACGGCATGGGACCGATCACGATCTCGCCCTCGAGCTCTGGAACACCGGGATCCATGAAGCCCGTATCCTCGCCACGCTCGTGGCCGACCCCGATGCCCTGACCGAGGTCCAAAGGGAGGGATGGGTCGAGGACGTCACCCCGTGGGACCTGTGCGACTCGGCGGCAGACCTTTTCGGCCGGTCGCGGGCGGCGCGGAGGACGATCCGCGTGTGGGCGCGCCGCCCGGAGGGATACGTGAAGCGGTGTGCCTTCTCGATGATCGCCCGTCGGGCCGTGTGGGCGAAGGACGCCCCGGATCGCGAATTCCTCGGCTATCTCCCTCCTCCGCCGAGGAGCGAGCGACGAGCGGAACGAGGTCAAGAAGGGCGTGTCGTGGGCCTCAGACAGATCGGCAAGCGCAACCGCCCACTCCACGCGGCGGCGGTCGACGAGGCGAACGCGATCCTCGACCTCGACAGCCCTTCTGCGCGATGGATCGCGCGGGACGCCCTCCGGGAGCTCGAGAGCGAGAAGACTCGCTCTCGGCTCCCGGGTTAGAGGCTGACTATCCGAACTCGCCCGGCCGCTTGCCTGAGTCGATGCCCGCCTCGACCAGCTCGGCAGGTGAATCGGGCACCGTGATCCGCTCGGCGTCGTGGCCCTCGACGTCCAGCTTCGGCAGCCACTGCAGCCACCTGGGCAGGTACCAGTTGCGATCGCCGAGCAGCTTCATCGCCGATGGGACGAGGATCGACCGCACGATCGTGGCATCCAGGAGCACCGCGACCGCCAGGCCGAAGCCCATCTCCTGGAGGGCGACCATCCGGCCGGCGGCGAACCCAGCGAACACCGCGACCATGATGACGGCCGCCCCGGTGATGATGCCTCCGGTCGTGCGGAGCCCGTACGCGACTGACTCGGTGTTGTTCCCCGTTCGGTCGTAGTGCTCGCGGATCCGGGTCAGGAGGAACACGTGATAGTCCATCGACAACCCGAACAGGATCGAGAACAGGAACAGTGGCAACCACGCCTCGATCGCCTCGACCTGTTCGAACCCGAACAGGTTCGCGATCGACCCACCGACCGCCGGCCCACCCTTCTGGAAGACCAGCACGATGAGGCCGTACGCTGCACCGACCGACAGCAGGTTCATCACGATCGCCTTGGCCGGCACGACGAGCGAACGGAACACGATCGTCAGCAGCACGAACGAAAGCGCGAGAACCAGCGCGAGGATGATCGGGTTGTACTGGTCCGAGACGTCGAAGAAGTCCTTGATGAACGCGCTCTCACCACCGACGAGCACGGTCGCTCCGCTTCCCGCGAATGCTCCCGGCACGTACTCGGTCCGCAGCTTGCCGATGACATCTGTGGCCGCCTCGCTCTGCGTGTCCACGGCCGCTCCGGCGAGAGGGATCTCCACCAAGGCCACGGTCCCGTCCCGATCCACCTGGGGTTCAGCGGGGCGTCCGAGCAATGAATCATCCGCGATCAGATCGCCGAGCGCATCGATGGCAGTCTGCACCTCCGGCGCGGCCACGTCCGAGGCCTGGATCACCAGCTGAGCCGGCGTGTCGATGCCGCTGTCGGGGAAGTGACGCACCAGTGCGTCGAACGCCTGCTTCGTCACCGTGTCGTCCGGCAGGGTGCCGATCCCCGCGAGGCCCTGTTTGATGCCTCGCGCCTCGCCGTCCGGCTGCGACTGGAAGAAGTACGGCAGTGCGAGCACGATCAGAAGGAGCGATGCTCCGACGAGAGCCACGACAGGGCGGTGCATGACGCCCCGCGAGAGCCTGTCCCAGAACCCACCGGCGCGACCGTGTTCGAGGTCTGCCCGCTTCCGTCCGAGGATCCGCCCGGCATTGAGCTTGTCGCCGAGCAGCCCGATCACCGCGGGCAAGAGCGTCATCGACGCCGCGACGGAGACGAGCACCACGATGATCGCCCCGCCCGCGAGGGACCGGAAGATCGTCGTGGGCACGATCAGCATGCCGGCCAAGGCGAGGACGACCATCATCCCGCTGAAGAACACCGCACGGTTCGCCGTGGCGCCGGCCGCGCCGACCGCGTCGAGCTTGTCGCGACCTCGCTGCCGCTCTTCGCGGTAGCGCGACACGATGAACAAGGAGTAGTCGATCCCCACCGCGAGCCCCATCATCGTGATCAGGTTCGGAGCGAAGAAGCTGAACCTCCACACCTGTCCGATCAGGCCGACGATGCCAAGGGTCACCGCGATCGCGAAGATCGCCATGATGATCGGCGACACGCCGGCGACCAGTGCACCGAAGACGACCACGAGGACGATCAATGCCACCACGATGCCGACGGTCTCTCCGACACGGATGTCTTCCTCGGAGATCCGCTTGAACTCTTCGGACGACGTGGCCTGGCCGAGGATCAGCGTTTCGAAGCCTGATCCGGTCGAGTCCTCACGGATCCTCTCGAGCTCATCAACGTGCTCGCTCGCAGCATCGAGGTCGCCGGAGAGCACGACGTTGAAGAGGACCGCCTTCCCGTCCTCCGACGGGAACGGTCCGAGGGCCGCCTGAAGCGGGTCCTGTTGAGCCGAGTCGGGCGGCGGGAACGACGCCGGCGATGCGGCAACGCCCGCTTCGAGGGTCGCGATCTCACCGAGGACGCCGTTCACATGATCCGCGAACGCCGGATCCTCGATCGAGGTGTCTTTGCCGATCACGATGAACGTCTCGGTGACTTGATCTCGCCCGGTCAGCTCTTCCTGGAGCACCTGCTCGGCTCGTTTGGCCTCCGGGTTGTTGGTGAAGTCGAATTCAGTCGTGAGGGCCGGTCCGAGCAACGTGGCGGACCCGGCGATCCCCGCGGCCAACACCACGAGCCAGATGCCTATCGTTCTCCACGGCCGAGTCGCGCTTGCCCTCGCGAGTGATTGCGGGTTGATCCTCATGTGCGGCTCCCCTCTGTTGCCCGGTCTCGACACACTGTTGCGGAACGTACGGCGTACGCTTACGATGTACGGAGGGTAGGTGTACAACGTAAGCCTGTCAACCCCGAATGTACGGGTCGAACAAGAACAGGACATGACGTGAGGACGAACGAGGTGCGGAGCCGGGAACCGCTCACCCGGGACCGGGTGATCGAAGCTGCTCTTCGAGTGATGGACGACGAGGGCCTGGAAGCCGTCTCCATGCGACGAGTCGCTCGCGAGGTAGGCGTCGAAGCGATGTCCCTCTACCACCATGTCGAGGACAAGGAAGATCTCCTCGACGGCATCTGCGAGCGGGTGATGATCGAGTTCGACTTCCCCGAACCGGTCGAGGACTGGGCGGAGAACTGCCGGCGCGGCGCCCGCGCATGGCGGCAGCTCCTGCAGGCGCACCCCGCCGTGATGCGGTTGTTCGCCGAGCAGCGTGGTCCGATCCGTTCGATCGATTCGATGCGACCGATGGAGTTCGCGCTCAGGATCCTGGGATCCTCCGGGCTCTCGGATCGGGACACCGCGCAGGCGTTCCACGCGTTCGGTGGCTACATCCAAGGGTTCGTCATCATGGAGTTCGGCTCGATCGCGGGCGGCGCGGATGAAGCGCACCTGAAAGCGCACGCGGAGCTCGCAGCCATGCTTCCGGACGAGTTCTCCGCCCTGCAGGCGTGCTCGCCTTACTTCGCCGAGTGCGACCCCGACGAGCAGTTCGAGTTCGGTCTCGATCTCCTGATCCGCGGCCTCGAGGCGAAGGTCCGGCAGGCCGACTCGCCGGGTTGAGCAGGAACCCCAACGCCGGCGCAGAACGTCGAAGGCCGTACCAACCGACACCGGAGGCAACCATGAAGGTCCGCCCCGCCGCTGCGTCGCTCGTGCTCTTCCTCGCGCTCTCCGCCTGCGCCGACGCGCCGGTGGATCCGGCAGGGGATGGTATCGACCACAGCACGGCTCTCGACGATGTGCTCGTCCGGATCGGATCCGAGGGGGGATTCACCCCGATCGAATGGACGTACACCAACATCCCGAGCTTCGCGCTCTACGGCGACGGGACGCTCGTGCTCCCCGGCGCGCAGATCGAGATCTATCCCTCCCCCGCGCTGCCGGCGATCTCGTCCCGCCGGGTCGACGAGCCCGGCATCCAGGCGATCCTGCGAGAGACTCTCGACGCGCTCGCGACGATCCCCGGCGATCTGAACGACCTGGGGTTCATGGTCGTCGCGGACGTGCCGACGACGGTGATCACCGTCTCCGCGGGAGGCGTGGACCGGACCATCCGAGCCTATGGGGTTGCCGAGCAGCTCGAGCGACCCGAAGGGATGCCGGAAGAGGAGTACCGAGCCCGCGTCCGACTTCAGGAACTGGTCACCAAGCTGGGAACGCTCGAGACATGGCTCCCCGAAGGATCACTCGGTCCCGAGGCCGCGTACGAGGCTTCCGGCGCTCGTCTCTTCGTCGGGAAGTACCGCAAGGTCGACCTGCCCCAAGATGCGTCTCCGTGGCCGCTCGAGGGCGCCCTTGCCACCTTCGGTGACGCAGCGGACGATCTGGGCCTCTATCGGTGCGGGGTCGTGGAGGGCTCCGAATGGACGACCGTTCGTGAGGCGGCTTCGCGAGCGAACCAGCTCACCCCGTGGACGGACGCCGGAACGAAGTTCTCGATCCTGTTCCGGCCCCTCCTTCCGGACGAGAACGGCTGCTAGCGAGGGACTCCGACCCCCCACCACGGTCTGAACCGGCGGTCAAGTCCCTGCCGGCTGCCGCCGATGCTTCCATGAGGAGCCAGCCGCCCTCGCGGCTGCGACGTGCCGACCCATGACAGGCGAAATCGAGGCAGCCTCACAGGACCGATCGTCGACCCCGGAGGGTCTTTCCGAGGCACCCTCCGCGAGCGACGATCAGGCCAGAGAGCTCGAGCTCCGGTATCGAGGGATCATCGATCAGCTGCCGGCCGTCCTCTACGTGGACTCGCCGAGCCCGGACGACCCGATGATCGACGTGAGCCCGAGCGTGATCGACCTGTTGGGCATCGGACGCGAGCAGTTCCTGAGCAAGCCCTACGCCTGGGCGGAGACCCTGCATCCGGAGGATCTCGACAGGGTCGTGGCCGAGACCGATCGATCGGCCCGCACCGGCGAACCGTTCAGGTCGGAATACCGGGTCGTGCACCCGGACGGCCACACGGTGTGGGTCCGCGAGGACGCGGTCCTGATCGCCGATGAGGCAGGGCGGCCCCTCCACTGGCTCGGCCTCATGCTCGATGTCACCGAACTGATCAGGACGCAGGCCGAGCTGCACGAGGCCAAATCGAAGTACGGGGCTCTCGTGGAGCAGATCCCCGCGATCGTCTACGTCGACGTCGCGGACGACAACATGTCGACGACGTACGTGAGTCCGCAGATCGAGGCGATCCTCGGCTACAACCCGCAGGAGTACATCGGGGATCCTCAGCTGTGGGAGAACATCTTGCACCCGGACGACCGCGAGGAAGCGATGGCGACGTACCTGCGGGGGCGGGAGTCGGGCGGCCCGTTCGTCTTCGAGTACCGCCTGATGGCTCGAAATGGCAGGACGGTCTGGTTCCGGGACAGCGCGATCGTCCTCACGGATGCGCACGGCGATGCCGAGTACATCCAGGGCGTGATGCTGGACATCACCGACGGCAAGCTGGCTGAGGAACGCATCGCGTTCCTCGCGTATCACGACAGGCTCACGGGACTCCCGAACCGGACGATGTTCGACGAGCTCCTCGGTCTCGCGCTCGCCCGCGCGAAGCGACATGACCTCGGTGTGGTCGTCGTGACGGTCGACCTCGACGACTTCAAGCTCGTGAACGACTCCCTCGGCCATGAGGCGGGCGACGCCCTCCTGGTGCAGTTCGCGCAGCGACTGAGTGACGCGACGCGGGAGACCGATCTCGTGGCCCGCCCTGGTGGCGACGAGTTCCTCCTCCTGCTCGCCGACCTCGATCAGACCCCTGTGGTTCCCGGCGGTCACGAAGGCGTCTCCGTGGCCGCGGAGTCGGTGGCGCTCAGGATCCAGGAAGCCCTGCGCACGCCGTTCACGCTCGGCGACACCGAGCTCTACATCACCGCGAGCCTCGGCATCAGCCTGTTCCCCGAGGACGCCGCGGATGCGCCGACGCTGCTCAAGAACGCCGAGACCGCGATGTTCCGATCCAAGCGCTCGGGCCCAGGAGGCTACGTGCTGCATGCGAAGGACGACGCCGACTCGATCATCAGACTTTCCCTGTCGACGCGTCTCCGGCGCGCCGTCGAACAGGAACAGTGGATGCTGCACTACCAGCCGCTGATCGACTTGAAGACCGCAGGCGTGATCGGCGTGGAGGCGCTCATCCGTTGGCCCGAGCCAAACGGAGGCCTGGTCCCTCCGGGCGACTTCATCCCCTTGGCCGAGGAGATGGGCTTGATCGACGCGATCGGCGCCTGGGTGATCGACGAGGTCTGCCGGCAGGACCGGATGTGGCGGGAAGAGGGCCTCGATCTCAACATCTCCTTCAACCTCTCGCCGCGGCAGCTCTGGCAAGACGACATCGCAGACCGCATCGTGATTCCGATCCTCGGGTCCGGCATGGATCCGAGCCGGGTCACGGTCGAGATCACCGAATCCACCGCGATGACCAACCCCGACCGGACCCTCGGCATCCTGCACGAGCTGCACGCTCGCGGACTCAAGCTCGCGATCGACGACTTCGGGACCGGCTATTCGTCGCTCGCCCGGCTGCGGTACATGCCGGTCGACGTGCTCAAGATCGACCAGTCTTTCGTCCGGGAGCTGGATCGCGACGAGCAGAACGCGAGCATGGTCTCGGCCATGATCGCGTTGGCGTCCAACCTGGGGATGACCTCTCTCGCCGAGGGGATCGAGACCGAGGCCGAGTGGCACACCCTGGTGGAACGCGGGTGCGAGCGCGGTCAGGGCTACTACTTCTCCCGCCCGGTACCCGCGGATGAGATCGTAGCGATCCACCGGCGCGCCGCACTCCACGTCGTGAAGGGTGGCGCGGCAAGTTGAGCGTCTCCTCCTGGATAGCTAGCGACGGCGGCGAGGCCGCAGACCGCTCCGCTTGCCCTTCGCACCTCCGCTGAAGACGACGCGCGGAGGCGACACCTTCATCCCCTCCTGCTCGAACTCCGAGTGGAGGTCAAGCCTCGCCGCCATGCGGCTCACGTCGCCCAATTGCTCCGGGGTGACGAACGTGATGCTGGTACCCGCCCTGCCCGCGCGTGCCGTGCGGCCCACCCGATGGACGTAGCCCTTGTCGTCCTTCGGCGGGTCGTAGTTCACGACCAGCGTGATCCGCTCGAGGTCGAGCCCTCGCGCCGCCACATCGGTCGCGACGAGGACCCCGACGAAGCCCTCTTCGAATCGATGCAGGGCGTGCTCCCGCGCTTGCTGGGTCATGTCTCCGTGCATCGCGACGACCGGCACTCCCTCGGCCCGGAGCTGCCTCGCGAGATGGTCGACCGCCCGCTTCGTGTTCACGAACACGAGCGTCGATCCCTCCGCCTCCGACGCCAGCCGTGCCAGGGTCAGGAGCTTCTCCTGCGGCGCGACCGGGATGAACCGGTGGTCCGCTTCCTCGACGAAGCGCAGCTCCCCCAGGTCGACCTCGTGCCGCACCGGGTTCCGCGTGTACACGTCCGCCATCCGGCCGATCGCGCCGTCGAGCGTCGCCGAGAAGAACATCGTCTGTCGATCCTTCGGGAGCCGTCGCACGATCCGATCGACCTGCGGCTGGAATCCCATGTCGAGCATCCGGTCGGCTTCGTCGAGGACGAGGATCTCGACGCCGTCGAGGCGGACGAGCCCGCGTTCCACCAGGTCGTCCAGCCGCCCCGGCGTGGCGATCAGGATGTGCGCCGATCCGACCCCTTTCGACTGCTCACGTACCTTCGTCCCGCCGTACACCGCCATGACCCGCAGCCCCTTCGCCTTGGCGATGTCCTCGAACGCGTCGCTCACCTGTTGGGCGAGCTCGCGTGTGGGGGTGAGCACGAGCGCGGCGGGGCGGCGGTCCGCCTCGGGATCGACCTGGTCGACGATCGGGATCGCGAATCCCAGGGTCTTGCCGGAGCCCGTCTTGGACCTCGCGAGCGTGTCCCGACCGGAGGTCGCGTCCTCGATCACCATGATCTGGATCGGGAACGGCATCTCGATCCCGCGCGCGGCCAGGGCGTCGACGACCTCGTCGGATACACCCAGGTCACGGAAGGTCGTCATCACGCATGCTCCTCACACGAGCCTACCGCCGGGAACGGAGTCCGGTCCGTCGGCCCGATAGTCTCTGCCCGCCGGCACCGACTTCCCAGAAGAGATCCGAAAGAGATCCGAGGAGCGATGGACAGCGACATGGACGACCGCACGCACCTGTGGAACGAATTCGCCGCGCAGCTCGCGATCGACAGCATCCGGTCCACCACCGCGGCCGGTTCCGGTCACCCGACGTCTTCGATGTCGGCCGCGCATCTGGTCGCCGTCCTGTTCGCCGACCACCTCCGGACCGACCTGTCCGACCCGAGGAGCCCTGCGAACGATCGGTTCGTGCTCTCCAAGGGACACGCCGCGCCGGTGCTGTACGCGGCGTTGAAGGCGATCGGGGCGGTCGACGACTCGATGATGCTGTCGCTCCGGACGTTCGGCTCGCCGACCCAGGGACACCCCGCGCCGGTTCCCGAGCTCCCGTGGGTCGAGGCCGCGACCGGCTCCCTCGGGCAGGGGCCGGCGATCGGCCTGGGGATGGCGCTCGCGATGCGGCTGGACGAGAGCCCCGCGCGCGTGTGGGTCCTGGTCGGTGACTCCGAGTCGGCCGAAGGATCCGTCTGGGAGGCGCTGGAGGCAGCGTCGCATCACGAGGTCGCCAACCTGACCTGCGTGATCGACCTCAACCGGCTGGGACAGCGAGGACCCACGATGCACGGGTGGGACGCGGGCGTCTTCATCGCCCGAGCAGAGGCGTTCGGGTGGAACGCGCTCTCGATCGATGGGCACGACGTCGCCTCGATCGACGACGCGTACCGAGCGGCTGCCGAGGACGACAGACCCACGATGATCGTGGCGCGTACGGAGAAGGGTCACGGCGTGTCCGAGATCGCGGACAAGGACGGCTGGCACGGCAAGGCGCTGCCGCCGGAGATGGCCGAGCGCGCGATCGAGGAGCTCGGGGGCATCCGGTCGATCACGATC
>JBKKAE010000240.1:0-4379 GCA_046714835.1 Actinomycetota bacterium
GGGACCGGGAAGACGTTCACGGTGGCCCACTTGGTCGAACGGGTGCAGCGCCCGACCCTGGTGATCGCCCCCAACAAGTCGCTCGGCGCGCAGCTCGCCAACGAGTTCCGGGAGGTCTTCCCCGAGAACGCGGTCGAGTACTTCGTCAGCTATTACGACTACTACCAGCCCGAGGCGTACGTCCCGCAGACGGACACGTACATCGAGAAGGACTCGTCGGTCAACGACGAGATCGAGCGACTGCGCCACTCCGCCACCGCCGCGCTGCTGTCCCGTCGCGACGTCCTGATCGTGGCCAGCGTCTCATGCATCTATGGGCTCGGCTCCCCCGAGCAGTACGAGGGGCAGCTCCTGCGCACGGTGCGCGGTACCGAGCTCCCCCTCGAGTTCGCGATGCAGCGGCTCGTCGACATCCAGTACCAGCGGAACAACATGAGCCGGGCGCGCGGCACCTTCCGTGTCCAGGGCGACACGCTCGAGGTTTTCCCGAGCTACGAGCAGACCGGCTATCGGATCGAGTGGTGGGGCGAGACCATCGAGCGGATCAGCCGGTTCGACCCGCTGACGGGAGAGCTGCTCACCGATGCCATCACGGATCTCACGACGTTCCCCGCCTCGCACTACGTCGCCGGCGACGAGCGGATGGAACAAGCACTGGTGACGATCGAGGAGGAGCTGCACGAGCGCCTCGCGGAGCTCGAGTCCCAGAGCAAGCTCCTCGAAGCCGAACGTCTCCGGATGCGGACGACCTACGACCTCGAGATGCTCCGGGAGGTCGGCTTCTGCTCGGGGATCGAGAACTACTCGCGGCACATCGACGGCCGGGCACCGGGCAGCGCGCCCTACACGCTGTTGGACTACTTCCCGGATGACTACCTGGTCGTGATCGACGAGTCGCACGTCACGGTGCCGCAGCTCCACGGGATGTACGAGGGAGACATCTCCCGGAAGTCCACGCTGGTCGACTTCGGCTTCCGGCTGCCGAGCGCGATCGACAACCGGCCGTTGCAGTTCGAGGAGTTCCAGGAGCGGGTGGGTCAGGTCGTCTACATGTCCGCGACGCCCGGCCCCTGGGAGCTGAAGGTCTCGGAACGGATCGTGCAGCAGATCGTCCGCCCGACGGGGCTGATCGACCCGGAGGTCGAGATCCGGCCCACGAAGGGGCAGGTCGACGACCTGATCGAGGAGATCCGTCGTCGGACCGAGGTCGAGCAACGCGTGCTGGTCACCACGCTCACCAAGAAGATGGCCGAGGACCTGACGGACTACCTGATCGAGATGGGGATCCGCGTGCGGTATCTGCACTCGGAAGTCGACACGATCCAACGGATCGAGATCATCCGCGATCTCCGCCTAGGGGAGTTCGACGTTCTCGTCGGCATCAACCTGCTCCGCGAGGGGCTCGACCTGCCCGAGGTCTCGCTCGTCGCGATCCTCGACGCCGACAAGGAGGGGTTCCTCCGATCCGACACCTCGTTGATCCAGACGATCGGTCGCGCGGCCCGCAACGTCGACGGCAAGGTCGTGATGTATGCGGATGCCGTCACCGACTCGATGAAGACCGCGATCAGCGAGACGCAGCGGCGGCGGATGATCCAGGCGGCGTACAACACCGAGCATGGGATCGACCCCACGACCATCCGGAGGCGGGTGTCCGACATCCTGCTCGCGATCCAGGAGGACCCGGCCAAACGGGCGACGTCTCCTCGCAAGGAGCGGCGACGTCACGCGCCTCGGCCCGAGATGCCGCAGGAAGAGCTGGAGCGGCTGCTGCCCGAGCTCGAAGAGGAGATGCACCAGGCGGCGAAGGACCTGCGTTTCGAGTACGCCGCACGGCTGCGCGACGAGGTCGTCGATCTCCGGAAGGAGCTCAAGGCCCTCCGCGCGGCCGGGGTCGGCGCGTGAACCGCGTCTCCATCCGGGCGGCAACGGCATGGCTGGGCGCGGGGAGAGCGATCGAGGACGCCCAGATCGTCTGTGAGGGAGGCCTCGTGACGTATGCGGGGGTGGCCACGGACATCGACGCGGTCGACCAAGAACTTCGAGTGGACGGCTTCGTGATGCCGGCGGTCGCGGACCGCCACGTCCATATCGAGCTGTCCGAGCCCGCGTCCGTACTGGCCGGCGGCGTCACCGCCGTGCGCGATCTCGGGTGGCCGGTCGAACGGATCTTCCCCCTGGCGGACGCTTCGGAGATGCCGTCCTTCGACGGGCCCCTGATCCGGGCAGCGGGTCCGATGCTCACCGCCCCCGGCGGCTACCCGACGCGTGACGGGTGGGCGCCCGCCGGGACCGGCCGGGAGCTCACCTCGGCCGAGGATGCAGTCGCCGCCGTGGAGGAGCTGGCGAGGCTCGGGGCGGCGGCGATCAAGGTGTCCTTGAACGCCGACGCCGGTCCGACGCCCTCGGACGGAGAGCTGGCGGGGATCTGCGACGCCGCCCACGCGGCCGACCTGCCGGTGACCGCCCACGCCCAAGGCAAGGGACAGGTGGAGCGTGCCCTCGGTGCGGGCGTCGACGAACTCGCGCATACACCCTGGACGCGACTCTCGGACGAGGTGATCCAGGCGGCGTCGACGCAGATGCGCATCGTCTCGACGCTCGACATCCTCAGCTTCGGCCGCGACACGCCGGAGATCCGAATCGCGCTCGACAATCTCCGCCGATTCCACGTGGCGGGGGGAACGATCGTGTACGGGACCGACCTCGGGAACGGGTCGATCTCGCCGGGTATCCACACCCGAGAGGCGCTGCTCATGGTCGAGGCCGGGCTGGAACCGGAGGAGGTCCTCGAGGCGATGATCCGCGCGCCGCTGGAACCCGACGCGCCGGCCGACGTGATCGCGCTCCGCGCGAGTCCGCTCGATGACCTCCGCGCGCTCGACGACGTGCAGCTGGTGATCCGCGCGGGCAGGGTGGTGGCCGGAGCGTGACGTCCCGACCGCACCCTTGCGGCGGGTCACGGAGCGAGGTAGACAGAGCGAGTGAACGTCCGGGAGGAGCCCGAGGGTCTCGCCGACCGCGATGAGGAGATCTCCGTCGAGGAGCTCCAGCTCGCGGCGCGCAACCACGGGATGCCGCTGGAGGCGCTCGCCTACGACATCACGCCGATCGGCCTGCACTACCTCCTGATCCACTGGGACGTGCCCGAGACGGATCCCGAGAGATGGGCCGTGGATGTGGCCGGGCTCGTCGACCGGACGCTGTCTCTCTCGATGGACGACCTCCGGGCGCGCCCGGCCGTCACCATGGCCGTCACGATGGAATGCGCGGGGAACGGACGGGCGCGCCTGATGCCGCGTCCGATCAGCCAGCCGTGGCTCCAGGAGGCGGTGGGCAATGCCGAGTGGACCGGGACGCCACTCGCTCCGATCCTCACGGAAGCCGGACTTCGATCCGACGCGGTGGAGATCCTCTTCACCGGCGCCGACCACGGTATCCAGGGAGAGGTCGAGCAGGACTACCAGCGCAGCCTGTCGATCGAGGAAGCGATGCGGGAGGAGGTCCTCCTCGCGTACGCGATCAACGGACAGCCCCTCCCTCCCCAACACGGATCGCCGCTCAGACTGATCGTGCCCGGGTGGTACGGGATGACGAGCGTGAAGTGGCTCCGGTCGATCGAGGCCGTGGCGAAGCCGTTCGAGGGGTTCCAGATGGATGCGTATCGGGTCCGCGACGATCCCGACGATGCGGGCGAACCGGTCACCTATCTCCGTCCTCGCGCGCTGATGATCCCGCCTGGCTTCCCCGACTTCCCGGATCGACTCCGGTACGTGGACGCCGGACCCACCCGGATCCGCGGGCGGGCCTGGTCGGGGTCGGGACCTGTTGCGCGCGTGGAGGTGAGCACCGACGGGGAAGCGTCGTGGACGGAGGCGGAGCTCGGCCCGCAGCCGTCCCGTTGGGCCTGGGCCCCGTGGTCGTTCATCTGGCAGGCATCGGAGGGCGAGCACGAGCTCGTCTGCCGCGCGTCCGATCGCGCCGGGAACGTCCAGCCAGTCGACCAGCGATGGAACTTCCACGGGCTCGAGAACAACATGGTGCAACGAGTCCCGGTCCTCGTTCGCTGAACGTCACACGAGCCGCCTCAGCTCCTCGAAGCACCGGTCGATGTCGGCTTCGGTATTGAAGAAGTGGGGACTGATGCGGAGGCCGTCTCCGCGGAAGTCCGTGCAGACGCCGCGAGCGAGGAGCTCGTGGCAGATCTTCTCCGCCTCCGGTCCCACCTTGACGTTGACCACGCCTCCACGGAGATCCCTGTCCCGGGGCGTGCGGACGTCGAGGCCGGCCTCGTCCGCCCGGGAGATGAGGTGGTCGGTCAGCTCACCCTGACGGACCCGGATCGTCGCCGGCCCGACCTCGGAGATGATGTCCATCCC
>JBKKAE010000241.1:0-6228 GCA_046714835.1 Actinomycetota bacterium
GGGGAGCGGGTCGTCGAACGGCCTCGATATCTCGTCGAGGCCGCGATAGATCGCGTGCTCGCGTCGTTCGCCTCCGTCGATGACATGGGAGTGGTTGCGCTTCGCTTCCTCCAGCACCGGCGAAGGCAAGGACTCCATGTCGTAGGGGCACGCCAGCCACCATGCGGGCGCACCGGCGAACGCGAGGTTGAGAAGAGCTTCGTGGCGTTCGCACTCGATGAGCTCGCTGGCGGTTCGGGAGGCCCAGATCGGCTCACCGATGCCTCGGAAGCGTCCGCCCGAAGGGACCTGTTCCGCGACGAACTCCCGCCACGCGGGGATGATCCGCGCAGGGTTCTGACCCACCTGCGCCATGTCGGCGAATCGAACGCCTTCCGGGTCTCCGCCGAGCTTGTCACGCAGCAGCTCGATCTTCTCCGCGCTCACCACAACGAGCATCGGTTCGCGCTCGGCCACCGAGTCCCGGATGAAGGCAGAAGTACGGTCTACGAAGTCGGCGATGCCCGCGTAGAAGATCGCGTCGTGCTGGAACGAGGTGTCAGGTTCGCTCTGAATGGTTCCGGTTCGCATGCGTCTCCTCCGAGAGGCCTCGCCTACCCCAGCCGCCTACCTCTCACACAGTACCCATGATCGGCCCCACATCCACCTTTCCGCGAGAGTTGTGGTTCACCCTTCTCAGCCGAGGGTTACGGTTCCGTGATGGGCTCCCCAACAGGGGGCTCGTTTCTCGTCCGCGCGCGGTTCCTCACGATCCCGGCTGGGTAGTTCTCACGGAGATGCGCTCATCGACATCACCCGAAGGCACCCGGTGGCCGACCGAAGAGGAACCGTTGGACATCGAGTCCACATCACGGCGACGGGCAGCGTCGCTTCGGATCGCGATGGTGTCGACGCCCTGGTTCGAGGTGCCTCCGGGTGGCTACGGCGGGATCGAGGCGATCTGTCACACCCTCGCGGAAGGACTGACCCAGCGCGGCCACGAGGTCACGTTGATCGGCGCGGGAACCGACCATGACTCGGCAGGATTCTTCCCGACGTTCACCGAACCCGCCGACGGTTTGGGTACCGGCGAGAGCGTCACGGTGGAAGGGGTGCACGCGCTGCGGGCGACCCAGTACATCCTCGAGATGGAGCATGTCGATGTCGTGCACGATCATTCGGTGCTCGGTCCCGCCTTCGCGGACCGTCATGGGCTCCCGACGGTGGTTACTGCACACGGTCCCCTCGAGGGCCTGACCGGCGACCTGTTCCGGCTGTTCCCTCGCAACGTGTCGCCGGTCGCGATCTCCGCCTCGCAGCGGTCGACGGCACCGGACGTACCGTGGATCTCGACGATCCACCACGGCATCGACGTGGAAGAGATCCCCTTCCGGGATCACAAGGACGACTTCCTGCTGTTCCTGGGCCGCATCGATCCCACGAAGGGCCCCGACATCGCGATCGACGTCGCGCGTGAAGTCGGTGCACGACTCGTCATCGGAGCGAAATGCAGCGACCCGCACGAGATCGCCTTCTTCGAGGAAGCCATCGAGCCACGCCTGGGACCGGACGTGGAGTGGCTGGGCGAAGTGGACGAGGACACCAAGCAGGACCTGCTCGCGAGGGCCCGGGCGCTGCTGTTCCCGATCCGGTGGGACGAGCCCTTCGGGTTGGTGATGATCGAGGCCATGGCGGCCGGCACACCCGTCCTCGCGTTCCGTCGGGGATCCGTCCCCGAGGTCGTCGTCGACGGCGTCACCGGGGTGATCGTCGACCGCCCCGACGAGCTCGTCGAGGCCATCGCGAGCGCTGCCGACTTCGATCCGCAGGCGTGCCGCGACCATGTGCGACACCGGGTCTCGACGGACTCGATGATCGACCGGTACGAATCCCTGTTCAGCGAACTGGCACCACAAGCATCCTCCGAGGCACCGGTCCCTGTCGCCTAGATCGGGTCAACGAGGGCAGGCAGCAGGCGATGCGGCTCGCCGGGCCTCGCATACGAGTCGATCGATCTGGGTAAGGCGAGTGCGGACGTCGACCGAGACTTCCTGAAGGGAGACATCGTCATGACCATCGGTGAGGTGTTCGGCTTCCTGTTGATCGGATGCATCGTGGGACCGCTTGCACGCTTCATCGTCCCGGGCGATGACTCGATGCCGATCTGGATGACGATCGTGCTCGGTGCCGTCGGCGCATTCCTCGGCGGATGGCTCCTGGCCGAAGTGATCACGCCCGACAACAAGGGCGTGCCGTGGATCGCGGCGATCCTGGCCGCAGCGGCACTCGTGGTGCTCGTGCGCCTCGTGCGGCGAGGCACCACGGGATCGACGCGCCGGCAGTTCTCGTAACCGCCATGCAGGAGCTCCAGCGGATCGGTGACCGTGTCGAGGTGGCAGTCCAGGAAGTCGAAGACTTCCTGGACTCCCCCGCCGGGCGCCGGCTCCGCCGGCTCCTTGCCGGCGCCGCCATCGTCGGCGCGCCGCTGCTCTTCCGGCTCCCTGTCTTGAAGCGCTACCCGCTGCTGCGCGCGCTCGAGATCGCCGGTGGTGCCGCGCTCCTCGTGAAGTTCGCCGAGGCGCTCCGCGATTGGGAACCAGGCGCAGAGCGCCGTATCGTCCTGGATGTGCCCGGATCCTCCGGCTGAACGCCGGTCACCGCGAAACCGCTGGGCATCCGAGTGCGATCAGACCTCGGTCTCGGTGTGCTCGTGGTACTCGTAGGCGGACATCGCCTTCCCCGACTGGGACTTCCATTCGCGCTCCTGCTCCGGCAGCTTCCCGAGCACCTTCGCCATGGCTCGCACGTGCTCGGCGACCGAACCGCAGCACGAGCCGATGTACCGAACGCCGGCGTCTCTCGCTCGTGCCGCGAACGCCGCCATCTCGCCACGGGCGAGGGTCCTCGGAGTGAGCGCGTACGGGAACGTGTCTCCCGCGGTGAAATCCGGCTCCTCGTTCGTCGTCGTGTACGCCACCGGCTGGGTGGCGACCGGGACGACGCCAGCGAGCGCCTCGACCATCTCCTCGGCGATCGGCAGCTGTTGTGCCGGCCCGTTGAGACAGTTCACTCCCACGATGTCGGCGCCGGCATCTGCGAGCTTCCTGGCGGCTTCCCCCGGCGAGTCCCCCTCGTAGGACTTGGCGGGGAGCGCTTCGAACGACATCGTCACCATGACCGGAAGCCCGGTCTCCTTGGCCCGCTCGACGAACAGAAGCGCTTCTCCGAGGAAGGAGAACGTCTCCCCGATCCAGAAGTCCGGCGGTCCGGCGGCGAGCTGATCCTGGAGCTGCCGGTCGAAGAGGCCCCGGACGTGATCGTGAGTCGCGCCCTCGGCCGCGTCGTACGCCCACGTGAGGGAGAGATTGCCCGCGACAAGCACGTCGCCCTCGGACGCGACCTCACGCGCGATCCGCACCGCGTGCCGATTGATCTCGTCGACCGTGCCTTCCATCCCCACCGTCGCGAGCTTGTCGTCGCTCGCGTAGAAGGTCATGGTCTGGAGCACTTCGGCGCCCGCGCGCAGGAACTCTCGATGCAGCTGCGCGAGCGCTTCGGGATGCTCCACGACCACCTCGGGCGTGAACGGACCGGCCTGCACGTAGCCGCGCTTCTCCAGCTCCAGCAGGTACCCACCGTCGCCGAGCACCGGCCCTTCGGCGAGACGCTCCATGATCCCCTTGGGCATGCGATCGACCCCTCCTCTGCGGACCGCGGTGCCCGAGTCTAGGGGTGGACGCTCCAGGCGGGGAACGAGGTGCGTCGACCGCCGGTCACGGCTGCTTCTTCTCGTGCCGCGGCTTCCCGGGTCGCGCCTCCGGGCGATCCCTGTGGCCCTCCGATCCCTCCGCCACGACCCAGCGATCGATCGTCACGGCGATCCCCTGGCTCGCCTGGTGGCGCGTGCCGAGCACGACCACGCGGGCGACATGGCGGCCGTGCCGGAGGCCCGACGCCACCCGGATCGACACGAATCTCCGGGTGGGCGCGTAGAGGTCCACCGTCCGCAGGCGTTCCCCGTCGAGCCAGATCTGCGCCCGACCCCGAGCGGGCCCGAACACTGCCCGGAGCGACAGCCCCGTCCCGGAGAACGACAGCGTCGCTTCGGCGCCCGGCGCATCGCTCACCACGTAGTTTCCTTCGCTCGCGGCGGGGTCGCTCACGCTGGCCCACGCGACGGCCTCCGGACCCGGATCTCGGTGGAGCTTTCCGCCCCACCTGAGCGCATCCACGACGACGCGCCGACCCTTGGCCATCGGGCGCTTCTTCCCGAGAGGGGTGATCGTGAGCGTGTGCCCACCGCCGCCGAGCTCTGAGAAGCGGTGACGGACGTCGGGGCGGAACCTCCCGGAGTAGCCGTCGATGCGCGCGACCCAACTGCCGTCGATCTCCACGCGCGCCTTCCCCATCCGAGGGCCCTTCACGGTGAACAGGGTCACCGCTCCGCCCCTGAACCGATACGAGATCGAGGCCGAGGCTCGACGCTCCCAGCGGTAGGAGCCCCCGATCGCGCCTCGCCGGCGCCTGAGGCTCCACGAATAGCGCGTGCCGTTCGGCTCGTCTTCCAGGCGGACCTGTGACTGTGTGGAGCCCCCCCCTGGGGGCCCGAGCAAACCGGCGACCGCGCAGTCGGGATCCGTTCCCGTACACGTCGAGGGCTTGCCGAGCGGCGTCGATGCAGGTCCGCCCACGACCGGAGTGGTCGGGACGGGAGAGGCCGATGCGCGAGGTGACGGGAGCGCAGATGCCGGAACTGAGGGTGCCGGAACCGAGGGTGGTGCCGGGGCTGCCGGGACCGGAAGTGCGGAAACCGGCGGTTCGGAGACCGGAGGCTCTGGATCCGGCTCGTCCGAAAGGGAGGGCTCTGGATCTGGCGGGCCGGCGAGCGTGGGCGCGCTGCAGACGGCGGGGCATCCCACTCGCGTCCGGAGCGGCGTGCCCGATGCGCCATCCGACGCGACGGCAGCGACCTCGACGGGGACGTCGAAGACCGCGGAGACGGCTGTATCCCCCAGCGCAGACACCGTGCAGGTCCGTGCATCACCCGCCGGCGCGCATGCTCCGGTCCAACGGGTCAACCGGGCGCCGGCTTCCGGGGTCGCGCTCAGGGTGATCTCGTCGCCGGGATTCGCGAGCCGGAAGCAACGGTCCCGTGGTCCCCCGCAGGCGACGCGGTCGCCGCGGATCGTCCCCCCCTCGGCTGGGGCGACGATGAGCGAGGCGATCGTCACTCGGGTCAGCTCCCCGTTCACCCAGTCTCGGTCGACGGGACCCTTGATGCCGGGGATGCTCCCCGTCGCCGACCACTGCCACACCGTGTAGCCGTTGTTCGCCCATCGGTCGCCGGGGATGTCGGGGGCGCCGACATCCCAATGCGCGACCCACAACGGATGCCCACGGTGCCCGAACCACGAGGTGTTCCGCATGAACCCGCGCCAGAAGTAGTTGCCGGAGTAGATCATCGCGCGAACGCCCGTCCGCGAATGGACACGATTCAGCCACGCCTGCGCCCAGATCCGGAGCTGCTCGGGAGAGAGCCCACCCGTCTCCTCGATGTCGAGGACGGGCAGGACATGGCCCGCCCCCACGCGCGCGACGCGCAGGAAATGGTCGGCCTCGCCGCGCGCGTCCCGGAGCCCGAGCGAGGGCTTCGCGAAGTGGTAGGCCCCGACGACGAGGCCGTTCGCGGTCGCGCCCGCCACGTTCTGCGCGTACCTCTCGTCCCGGTACCTGTTCCCGAGCGTCGCGCGCATGATCACGAAGCGCACGGATGAGGAGGCGACCGCCGGCCACTCGATCCTCCCCTGGTACTTCGAGACGTCGATACCGGGGACTCCGGGAGCGGCGATCGCGGGCACTGGGGCGGGGACTGTGAGAACCGCTGTCATCGAGGCGGTCAGCACGAAGACGACATGCCTCCAGCGCCGCACGACCCACCCCACGGGTACCCACCCCCTCGATCACCAGTACCGACCCGTCGTGGCGCGGACGATAACCCCCGCTCCCGACCCTGTTGGGATGTTGTCGGCCGAATGCCGGGCACACTTGAAGCAAGGAGATCGAAATCACAAGAGCCGCAGGCGTTCTCTCCGCCGGAAGAACTGGGAAAGATCTCGGATCGAACCGGGAGCGTCCGTGGGAAGGGGAAGAGAGGCTCGGGGAGCCGCTCGATCCGCGCGACTCGATCCAAGCGAGGGGACCCGGAAAGTGAGAAACCGCCGGAACCCGAGGGCTCCAGCGGTCTCTCAC
>JBKKAE010000242.1:0-5768 GCA_046714835.1 Actinomycetota bacterium
TGTCGCCCGACATCCGCGATCGGATCGAGGACGGGGAGCTGCTGATCTATTCGAAGACCCAGGCGTACTCCACGGTGCACCGCCGTGCGCGGATGGACTACATCGGCGTTCGCAAGATCGACGCCGACGGGGCGATCGTCGGTGAAGCGCGCCTGATCGGGCTGTTCACGAGCAAGGCCTACATGGAGCCGGCGGCGAAGACGCCCCTCCTGCATCACAAGCTCGAGCAGCTGATCTCCGCCGAGGACCTGATCCCGGGCTCGCACGACTACAAGGCGGTGGTCGCGCTCTTCGAGTCGTTCCCGAAGGACGAGCTGTTCCAGGCGTCCGCCGAGGAGATCCGGCGCCTGGTCGTCGGCCTCCTGCAGCTCGAGAAGCACGGCGGCATCCGAGTGCTGATCCGACGCGACCTCTACGGGAGGAACGTCTCGGTCGTGGTCGCGCTGCCTCGGGATCGGTTCAACGCCGACCTCCGCAAGCGCCTGCAGGCTCTGTTCCTCGAACGCTTCCACGGAACGACGATCGACTACCACCTGTCGCTCGGGGAGACCGAGTCGGCCCGGATCTTCTTCACGATCCACGTCGCCCCCGGCGTGCCGATCCCCGACGTCCGCTACGAGGAGCTCGAGCGAGAGGTCGAGCTGCTCGCCCGTACGTGGGAGGACGACCTGCTCGAGGCGCTGAGCGAGCGCGTCGGCCCCGGGCGCGCCGTCGCCCTGCTGGAGGAGTACGCGCCGCGGTTCCCCGACTACTACAAGTCGAACGACGACTGGGGCCTGGTCGTCGACGACGTACTCATGCTCGAGCGGCTCGAGGCGAATACCGAAGGGTTCCTGGTCGGCCTGGGGAACGAGTCGAAGGGCGAGCGTCTGACCCGCGTGAAGCTCTACAAGACCGGCGGGAAGGTGGATCTCTCCGACTTCATGCCGATCCTCGAGGCGCTGGGACTCCGCGTCGTCGAGGAGGTGCCGACGGCGATCGAGGGCGAGGGTCGCGTGTACATCCACGACTTCGGCGTACTCGACTCGCGCGGCGCGGTCTTGGAGCTGGGAGAAGCTGCCGAGCGGGTCGCCGACACGATCGCGGCGGTCTGGCGTGGGGAGTGCGACTCGGACTCGCTGAACCGTCTCGTGACGCTGAGCTCGCTCACGTGGTGGGAGATCAGGATCCTGCGGGCGCTCCGGAACTATCGGATGCGGGTCTCCGCGCGATACACGGAGAACTACCGCAACGACGCGATGGCGGCGTATCCGTCCATCGCCGAGCGCCTGGTGCGGATGTTCGAAGCGAAGTTCGACCCGGTCCGCTCCGCCACCGAGGAGGAGGTCGACGAGATCCGCCAGACGATCCACCAGGACCTCCGCGGTGTCGCGTCGTTGGACCAGGACAACATCCTCCGGCATCTCCTCGGGACGATCGAGGCGATCGTACGGACGAACGTGTACCTGCCGGACCGTCCGTGTCTGAGCTTCAAGCTCCTGTCCGAGCGCGTTCCCGAGATGCCCAAGCCCACCCCGCTCTACGAGGTATGGGTCTACTCGACCCAGGTGGAGGCCATCCACCTCCGCGCCGGGATGGTCTCCCGGGGCGGGATCAGGTGGTCGGATCGGCGCGAGGACTTCCGCACCGAGGTGCTCGGGCTCATGAAGGCCCAGAAGGTGAAGAACGCCATCATCGTGCCGGACGGCTCCAAGGGTGGATTCGTGCTGAAACGGACGTCCATCGAGCCGGAGCGGGTGAAGGAAGAGGTGGCCTCGCAATACGTCACATTCATGGAGGGCCTGCTCGACATCACCGACAACCTGGTGAAGGGCGAGGTCGTGCACCCGGAAGGGGTCCGCGCGATGGACGGCCCCGACCCATACCTGGTCGTGGCGGCCGACAAGGGAACCGCAGCGCTCTCCGACACCGCGAACGAGGTGAGCCAGCGGTACGGCTTCTGGCTCGGCGACGCCTTCGCGTCGGGAGGGTCGCACGGATACGACCACAAGGTGCTCGGCATCACCGCGAGAGGCGTCTGGGAGTCGGTGAAGAGGCACTTCCGCGAACTGGGCATCGATCCCGCCGAGCACCCGTTCACGGTCGCGGGGATCGGCGACATGTCGGGAGACGTGTTCGGCAACGGGATGCTCTTCACGCGAAGGCTCCGATTGCTCGCCGCGTTCGATCATCGCCACGTGTTCCTCGATCCCGACCCCGACCCGACGACGTCGTTCGCGGAGCGGAAGCGTCTGTTCGATTCCCCGGGATCGTCGTGGGGGGACTACGACCGATCGATCCTCTCCGAGGGCGCCGACGTGATCGATCGCTCCGCGAAATGGGTGACGCTCTCGCCGCAGGTGCGAACGGTCCTGGCGATCCCCGACGATGCGCCCGCGGAGATGACACCGGCCGACGTGATCCGTTGGGTGTTGCAGGCACCGGTCGACCTGCTGTGGAACGGCGGCATCGGCACCTACGTGAAGGCGTCGAAGGAAGGCCACACCGAGGTCGGCGACCGCGCGAACGACCCGGTCCGGATCAACGGTAACCAGGTACGTGCCCGGGTGGTAGGAGAAGGCGGGAACCTCGGTTTCACGCAGCGCGGCAGGATCGACTACGCCCTCTCCGGGGGCCGCATCAACACCGACTTCATCGACAATTCGGCAGGCGTGGACACATCCGACCGCGAGGTGAACCTCAAGATCCTGCTGGGGCTCGCTATCGAGAGCGGTGACCTCACCACGGACGAACGCAACGTCCTTCTGCAGGCGTGCACGGACGACGTCGTTCGTCGTGTGCTCTACGACAACTACCTCCAGGCACAGATCCTGTCCCAAGAGGTGGCCGTGGCGCCCGAGCGGAACGAGGCATGCGAGGATCTGATGCTCCAGCTCGAGGCCGAAGGCGAACTGGATCGGGCTGTCGAGTTCCTACCGACGTCGGATGAGATGGCAGAGCGCCGGGGACGCGGCGAGGGGCTCACCCGTCCGGAGATCGCGCTCCTCGTGGCGTACTCCAAGCGCTCGATCAAGCGCGACCTGCTGGAGGCCGACCTCCCGGACTCGCGCTACCTCGAGCAGGATCTGACGCGCTACTTCCCCGAGAAGATCGTCGAGGCGTTCCCGGCGTTGCTCGGGCAGCATCCGCTGCGCCGCGAGCTGATCGCCACGATCGTCTCGAACGATGTCGTCAACTCACAAGGTGTCACGTTCGTGTCGCGGCTGGTCGCGGAGACCGGGGCCACGCCGGCAGAAGTGGTCCGAGCCTTCAGGATCGCGCGAGACGTGGTCGGCGCGGTGCCACGGTGGGACGACATCGAGTCCCTCGACGGCAAGATCGACCCGGAGATCCAGAACGAGCTGATGACGGCGGTGGACCGCCTCGTCGAATCGACCGCGCGGTGGAACCTCGTCCGCGCCCCCGACCTGCGGCTCGGAGAGGCGGTCGAGCACACCAGATCCACGTTCCGTGAGCTGTCGTCCGTGATCGAGCAGATCGGGCCCGACGCTTGGCGCGAGCAGCGTGAGCGAGAAGCGGCGCGTTTGATCGCCGAGGGCGTTCCGGAAGAGCTCGCGAGGCGACACGTGTTCCAGGACGAGCTGGTGCACGGGCCGGACATCATCTCGGTCGCTCGGGCCACGGGTCGCCCCGTACTTGAGGTCGCTCGGGGGTTCTTCCTGCTCGGCGAGCGACTGGACATCGACTGGCTGGAGCAGCGGCTCGCGGAGCAGCCCGCGAAGACCCGCTGGCAACGATGGGCCATCCATTCGATGGAGGACGACCTGTACACGATCCGGCGGCAGATCATCGAGACGGTCCTGGAGCACGCGGGCGGACGGCCCATCGACGAAGCCGTCGATGCGTTCCTGGAGGATCGGAAGGCTGCCTACGGGCGGGTGCAGCGATTCATGCGGTCGCTCGCGATGGAAGGAGTCACCGACCTCTCCCAGCTCACGGTCGCCCTCCGGCAACTTCGCTCGCTCGTCTCCTGAGGCCCGGCGGTCAGCCGCCGTAGAAGATCGCCGTTACCCACACCGCGCCTCGAGCCCTCACGACGCCGATCCCGATCCGCCGATATCGCGCCTTCAAGATGTTGACCCGATGCCCGCTGCTGTGCATCCACAGCGCTCGAACCCGGGTCAGGTAGCCCGCCATCCCCACGTTCTCCCCCCACGTCGACGGGTGGTAGGGACGGACGGCGTCGTAGAGATCGGCCGTGTGGAAGAGCCGGTTGCGGTCCGCCATCCGCCGCGAATGCAGCCAGGCGAAGTGCGAGAGCTCGACGTTCAGGCGGAACGTTGGGAGGTCGTGGCCCCGCCGGATCTGGTTCAGGAGCTGGAGCATCCTGTCGCGGGAGGAGAGGTCATCGGCGTGGGCTGTAGAAGACATCCCCGCAACGAGCACGGCGACGACCACCATGACGAGTGGGAGTCTCCGGATGCGCCGAGGCTACAGAGGGACCATCACCGCTGTCGGCACCCTCAGGCCATTTTCACGGCATCTTTACGGGCGTCGAACGGTCTACGATCCCTGCGGGGTAGCGTTGCAGCACAACCCCTCCGCGTGCCAGGCGCCCGCCGGCATACGCGTAGCCCGGCCCGCTGCCCGTCGTCGCAGGTACGTCGCCTTTACGTCGCCGTCATCGTTGAGACTCTGAATACTGACAGTGATCGCACACTGTCTTGATGGTCTCCGGCGCATCGGATCGCGGCGCCGGCACGGCGGTCAGGTCGAAGCGGGCGGAGACGGAGGCTCGTCCTCCGGAGGCACCGCGGCCCCCGGTGCTTCGGGGGGATCGGGTACCGGGTCCACCGTGCTCGCGGGGTCTCCCGGCGGCGGAGGTTCGACGGGCGCCACGGGGGTCTCGGGGCCGCCCGGGGGCGGCTCGACGGGCTCCACGGGGTCCGAAGGACCTCCGGGCATCGGCGGCATCGCTCCGATCGGCATCGTGGTCGCGTCGCCCACGGGACTGTCGACGGGGACAGGCGCCTTGCGGTGGGTGAGGAGGTAGACGATCGCGCCCAAGACGAGCGCGCCGGCGGCGATCAGCAGGATCATCAGGAGCGGAGAGCTCTCCGATGGGATCGCGCTCGCCACCGCCTCGACCCTGGTGTTCTCGCCGATCGTGGGCTCCCACGTCACCGTGTTGCCGTCGATGTCGCCGGTCGCGGACTTCACCTCCCCCGGGAACGTGATCGAGACCCGGAACTCGAAGTTGTCCATGAACTCCTCAGGGATCTCCGTGCCGGTGAAATCCTGCCCGCTCATGTCGATCGCGCCGGTGACCAGGAACTCATCACCTCTCCGCACGATGTTCAGCTCGTCGCCCGCGGCCCCGCCCGACAGGGTGTTCTCCCCCGTGAAGTCCTCGAGCGACACCTCGTCGAACGTGATCTGCTGCCCGATGAACCCGTCTTCCTCGTAGGGCTCCACCTGCGCACCGGCGGGGAGGTCGGACAGATCCATGTCTTCGAACAGTTGGTCCGCGCTCTGTCCGCTCAGCTCGATGAGACTTTCATCGACGGCGATGATGGCGGACCCGGAGACGGTGTTCTCGGGGGACACCTCGACGTCCATGTTGACCTTGAAGCATCCGGCGAGCAGGAGCGCCATCGCCCCCAGGGCGAGCCGCCTCCCGGCGGCGCGCAGTTTCATCCCATCCCCTTCCCAGAAGTGAGACCAGCGTAGCCGACGCCCAAGCAGCGGTCGAGAACGCGCGAGGCCGAGGCCCCTTCCGGAAAGGGCCTCGACCTCGAGCGTCAAGGATCCGCGTGCCGAACTACGAG
>JBKKAE010000243.1:0-3509 GCA_046714835.1 Actinomycetota bacterium
GGATCGCCGTTCGGCGATCCGGCTCGCGCTGGGCGAAGCGTCTCCCGGAGACGTCGTCGTCGTTGCCGGGAAGGGCCACGAGTCGGAGCAGGAGCTGGCGGGCGGATCCGTGCCGTTCGACGACCGCGTCGTCGTCCATGAGGAGCTCGAGAGCCTGGGGGGATCCGAGTGAGGCCACGGCGGCTCGCCGAGGTGGCGCTCACGGTGGAGGGGTCGCTCGAGGGCGAGGACGTCGAGGTGCGCTCGGTGACGACGGACTCGCGAGACGTGGTTGCCGGTGCGCTGTTCGTCGCACTCTCGGGGGAGCACACGGACGGTCATCGTTTCGTGGAACAGGCGTTCGCCGGTGGCGCGGTGGCGGCGATGATCGACGGGTCGGGGAACGCGGCGAGCGACGCCGACCACCCAGCGGGACCTGTGGTGCGGGTGAGTTCGACGGCCGAAGCACTGATGCGCTTGGCCGCCGACGAGCGCACCTCGATGACGGCGACCGTCGTCGGCGTCACGGGCGCGAACGGCAAGACCTCGACGAAGGATCTCGCGCACGCGGTCGCGCGGACCCGGTTCCGGGTGCACGCCAGCCCGGGCTCGTTCAACAACGAGATCGGGCTGCCGCTGACCCTGCTCGGCGCGCCCCCCGACACCGAGGTCCTCGTCGCGGAGATGGGCGCGCGACGTCTCGGCGACGTGAAGCTCCTGTCCGGGATCGCCCGCCCCGACATCGTCGTGGTGACGAACGTGGGCGTCGCCCACATGGAGGTCTTCGGGTCGTGGGCGTCGATCGTCGAGGCGTCCGCCGAGCCGATCGACGCGCTCGGCCCAAACGGGCTCGCGATCTTGAACGCGGACGATCCCGTCGTCATCGCCTATGGGGATCGGTGCCCCGGCCGGGTGATGACCTTCGGCACTCGCCCCGACGCCGACGTGCGAGCCCATGACGTCGCGCTCGGTCCAGACGGGCGGGCGTCGTTCCGGCTCCTCTCCGGAGGCGCGGAGACCGAGGTGACGCTGGCCGTGCCGGGCGAGCACATGGTGTCGAACGCATTGGCCGCCGTGGCCGTCGGCCTCGAGTTGGGCATCCCTCTGTGGGAGGTCGGCCCTGCGCTCGCGCAGGCGGGCGTGTCCCCCTGGCGTATGGAGACGTTCTCGACGGCGGATGGGGTCCGTGTCCTGAACGACGCGTACAACGCGAACCCCGAGTCCACCGCGGCGGCGCTCCGGACCGCGCGGTGGATGGCAGGTGAGGGTCGCCTCATCGCGGTGCTCGGCGAGATGGCGGAGCTCGGCGTCATCTCTGGGGAAGAGCACGACAGGCTGGGAGAACTGGCGGCGCGGATCCGTGTCGACCGGCTGCTCACGGTGGGGGAGACCGCGCGAACGATCGCGCGCGCGGCCGTCCGGGAAGGCATGGACCCGAACGACGTTGCGAGCTACGACGACCCTGCCGAGGCGCTCGACGACGTCCGGCGGTCCGCGGCTCCCGGGGACCTGGTTCTCTGCAAGGGCTCGCGGGTGGCCGGCCTCGAGGCCCTGGCGGAGGCCCTGCGGTGATCCCGATCCTCGTGGCGGGTGCGGTCGGTCTGGCGGTGACGCTGCTCGGGACCCCGGTCGCGATCCGCGTCTTCCGGACATGGGGGTGGGGTCAACGGATCCGCGAGGACGGACCGCACACCCACTTCGAGAAGGTCGGCACGCCCACGATGGGCGGGATCGTGATGCTCGTGGCGCTCGTCGTCGCGTACCTCGCGACGCGGCCGACGATCGCCGCCGGGATCACGTTCAGCCCCGCGGGACTGGCGCTGATCCTCGCCGCGGTGGGCTTCGGGCTCGTGGGGTTCATCGACGACTACCTGAAGGTCCGACGGAAGCGATCCCTCGGGCTGTCGAAGACGCAGAAGTTCATCGGAACCGCCCTCGTGTCGATGCTCTTCGCGCTCGTCGTCGTCGAGTTCACCGGCCAGACCGGCACGTCGACGAGCCTCTCCTTCGTCCGGCCGACGGCGCTGGATCTCGGGGTGTTCTTCTATGTGTGGGTGTTCGTCGTGCTGACGTCGTCCTCGCACGCCGTGAACCTGACCGACGGCCTCGACGGCCTCGCGGCCGGCTCCTCGATCCTCGTCCTCGCGGGCTACGTGTTCATCGCGTTCTGGCAGTTCCGGCACACCTGTGTCGAGGGCCTCCCCGCCGCCGCCTTGAAGGCCTGCTACAAGGGCGTCGACCTCCTCGCGATGCAGGACACCGCGATCATCGCGGCGGCGATGATTGGCGCTGCGATGGGCTTCCTGTGGTTGAACGCCGCCCCGGCGCGCATCTTCATGGGCGACACGGGAGCGCTGGCGCTGGGGGGTCTGTTCGGCGCCATGGCGATCACGACGAACACGCAGATGCTGCTGATCATCCTCGGCGGCCTCTACGTCATCGAGACGATGTCGGTGATCATCCAGGTGATCTCGTTCCGGGGGTTCGGGCGACGGATCTTCCGGATGTCGCCGATCCATCATCACTTCGAGCTCTCCGGTTGGCCGAGTTCACCGTGATCGTGCGGTTCTGGATCATCGCCGGGCTCTGTGTCGCGGTCGGGCTCGGCATGTTCTACGCCGACTTCATCGCCCGAGGAGGACTCGATTGAGCGGGCGATTCGCCGCGGAGCGAGCGGTCGTCGTGGGCGCGGGCGTCGCCGGCACCGGCTCGGCGCGCGCCTTGTCGGCGGAGGGCGCGCACGTCCTCGTGACGGAGTCCCGTCCGGAGACCGACGTGCCGGTCGCCGCCGAGCTGCGCGGGATCGGGGTCGAGGTCCGTACCGGTGGACACGACCGGAGCCACCTGGATGGCGCCACACTCGTCGTGGTGGGCCCGGGCGTGTCGCCGGACACCGACGTCGTCCGTTGGGCCCACGAGCTCGGACTCCCCGTCTGGGGTGAGATGGAGCTCGGCGCCCGGCTCGCGCGGGCGCCGTATCTGGCCGTCACGGGCACGAACGGCAAGACGACCGTCACGGCGATGATCGAGGCGTGTCTGCGAGCGGGCGGGCACGACGCCCTCGCGTGCGGCAACATCGGCCTCTCCTTCCCCGAGGCGGCCCGTCAAGAGCGCGACGTCCTCGTCGTGGAGGTGTCGAGCTTCCAGCTCGCCGTCCAGACGTCGTTCCATCCCATGACCTCGGTCCTGCTGAACGTCGCGCCCGACCACCTCGACTGGCACGGCTCGCTCGAGGCCTACGCGGAGGCGAAGGGAAGGATCCATGCCCTCCAGATCGCGTCCGACGTGCACGTCGGCAACCGCGACGATCCGGCGGCGGCGGCGATCTCCTCGAGGGCGACGTGCGAACTTCGCTGGTTCCGCCACGGTCCTCCCGACGAGGGGGAGGTCGGGTACGTGGAGGCCGAGCTCGTGGCCCGGGTCGACGGCACCCACCGGCTGGGGGTGATCGACGGCGAGCGAGCCGGGTACCGGGAGGACGCGGCCGCCGCGGCGGCCGTCGCGCTCGCCTACGGCGTGGACCCCGCCGC
>JBKKAE010000244.1:0-6097 GCA_046714835.1 Actinomycetota bacterium
CGAGACGGGCGGCGGGCTCGTGTACTCGCAGGCGGTCCTCCTGGCGCTCGTGGACGCGGGACTCTCTCGCGACGAGGCGTACGCGCTGGTCCAGTCGGCGGCCGCCCGCGCCTGGGACGAGGGCGCGCGCTTCCGGGAGGTCTTGCAGGCCGATCCCGAGGTCGACAGCCGGCTCGACGCCGATACGTTCGACGCACTCTTCGATCCCCACCGCTCGCTGAAGAACCTCGGCGGCGTGTTCGACAAGCTCGAGAAGCTCCCCGTGGAGTCGGCCCCAGGGTCGGGGATGGAGTCGGACATGGTTTCCGGGAAATGACCTCCACGCCGCGGCTGCACGCTCGCGGGAAGGTCCGGGACATCTACGACGCCGGCGAGGACCGGTTGCTCCTCGTCGCCACCGACCGCATCAGCGCGTTCGACGTCGTGCTGCCGGATCCGATCCCCGACAAGGGGCGGGTGCTCACGGGCCTCTCGACGTTCTGGTTCGATCGCACGGCCGACCTGGTTCCGCATCACGTCGTGTCGACGGACCCGGCGGACTTCCCGCCACCGTTCGCAGGCGTGCCGGCGCTCGCCGGTCGGGCAACGCTCGTCCGGAAGGCGAAGGTCGTGCCGATGGAGTGTGTCGCGCGCGGGTACCTCTCCGGTTCCGGGTGGACGCAATACCGCGCGACGGGTGACGTCTGCGGCGTTCCCCTTCCAGAAGGGCTCGTCGAATCCGATCGTCTCCCCGAGCCGATCTTCACGCCGACCAGCAAGGCCGAGTCGGGCCACGACCTGCCGCTCGCTCCGGAGGAAGCCGTGGACCTGGTCGGCAAGGGTCTGTTCGAACGGCTGAAGGAGCTCACCCTGGGGATCTACGAGCGTCTCGCCGAGACGTCGGCAGCTCGCGGCATCATCCTCGCGGACACGAAACTCGAGTTCGGCTTCGCGGACGGTGAGCTGGTCCTGATCGACGAGGTCGGCACCCCCGACTCCTCACGGTTCTGGCCGGCCGATGTCTACGCGCCGGGCGGCGCCCAGC
Source organism: Actinomycetota bacterium (assembly GCA_046714835.1). Lineage (GTDB taxonomy): Bacteria > Actinomycetota > UBA4738 > UBA4738 > HRBIN12 > JAJNBA01. Next base: position 1,025 of record JBKKAE010000244.1, read on the forward strand.
CGTCGTTCGACAAGCAGTTCGTTCGCGACTGGCTCGATCGGTCGGGGTGGGACCGGGAACCGCCCGCGCCGGCGCTCCCGCCCGACGTGGTCGAGGGGACGACCGCCCGTTACCTGGATGCCTACGAGCAGATCGCCGGGGAGCCGTTCGACGCGTATCGCACGCGTAGCGGTGCGACGACCGTCAACGACGCTCCTGTCCTTGAGCGCCTTCGAGAGGAGCAGGGATGAAGTTCGCCGTCGAGGTCCTCGTGACCCTGAAGCCGGGGCTGGCGGACCCGCAGGGCAAGGCGGTCGAAGGCGCCCTCCCCACACTGGGTTGGCGGAACGTGTCCGGCGTCCGGATGGGCAAGCACGTGCGACTCGAGCTGGAGGCCGCCTCGGAGTCGGAGGCGAGGACCCAGGTCGAGGAGATGGCCGGCCGACTGCTGTCGAACCCGGTGATCGAGGACTCGCGGATCCTGGAGCTCCGCGAAGCGTGAGCGGCCGCATCGGGGTCGTGACGTTCCCCGGCTCGCTGGACGATCGCGACGCCCTCCGCGCCGTCGAGCTGATGGGCGGGGAAGGGGTGCCGCTCTGGCACGCGGATCCCGATCTCAAGGGCGTCGAAGGGGTCATCCTTCCGGGCGGGTTCAGTTATGGCGATTATCTGCGCTGCGGGGCGATCGCCCGATTCGCGCCGGTGATGGATGAGATCAGGGACTTCGCAGCCAGAGGGGGCCCCGTCCTCGGCATCTGCAACGGTTTCCAGATCCTCTGCGAGTCGGGGTTGCTGCCGGGCGCGCTGATCCGGAACCGATCGCTGCGGTTCATCTGCCGGATCGTCCATCTCCGCGTGGAGACCACGCAGACGCCGATCACGGCCGACGTGTTGCCCGGCGAGGTCCTCGAGATGCCGATCAAGCACGGGGAGGGACAGTTCGTCGCCTCCGAGCCCGATCTCGACCGTCTGGAGGACTCGGGACGAGTCGTGTTCCGCTACTGCGGCTCGAACGGCGAGGTGTCCGACGCCCATAACCCGAACGGAGCCCTGCGTGGGATCGCGGGGATCCGCAACGAGGCCGGCAACGTGGTCGGGCTGATGCCGCATCCCGAGCACGCGGTGGATCCGGACGTCGGCCCCACGGGCGGACAGGCGTTGTTCGCATCGCTGCTCTCGTCGGTGATGGCGGGAGCGGGGCGGTGACGGATCCGCTCCCGTCCGACCTCGGGCGCCAGCTCGGACTGCGCGACGACGAACTCGAGATGATCCGGGAGACGCTCGGGCGCGATCCCAACCGGAACGAGCTCGCGATGTACGCGGCGATGTGGTCCGAGCACTGTTCGTACAAGTCCTCGAAGGTCCACCTCCGCACGCTGCCCACAGAGGGGTCCTCCGTCCTCGTGGGTCCGGGCCAGGATGCCGGCGCCGTTGACATCGGCGACGGCGTCGCGGCCGTCTTCAAGATCGAGTCGCATTCGCATCCGAGCGCGATCGAGCCGTATCAGGGCGCGGCCACCGGCGTCGGCGGGATCGTCCGGGACATCGTCTCGATGGGAGCCCGCCCGGTGGCGCTGCTCGATCCACTGATGTTCGGCCCGCTCGGTGACGAGCGGAACCGGTGGCTCCTCGAGGGCGTCGTTGCCGGGATCGGTGGCTACGGCAACTGCATCGGCGTCCCGACGGTCGGCGGCGAGGTCCGGTTCGCGGAGCCCCACACAGCGAACCCCACCGTGAACGTGATGTGCGTCGGCATCGCGCAGGCCGACCGGTTGATGACCGCGGCGACGCACACGCCCCAGCTGGGCTCGCTCATGGTCCTGTACGGGTCGACGACCGGACGCGACGGGATCGGGGGAGTGTCGGTGCTCGCGTCCGCGACGCTCGAGGAGGGAAGCGATGAGTCGCGCCCATCGGTGCAGATCGGCGATCCGTTCGCCGAGAAGCTGCTGATCGAGGCGTCGCTCGAACTGGTCGAGGAGGACCTGCTCGAGGGGTTGCAGGACCTCGGGGGCGCGGGTCTCACGTGTGCCGTCAGCGAGTCGGCGGCGCGCGCCGGGCTCGGCGCGCGACTGGATCTCGACCGGGTCCCGCTGCGCGAAGAAGGCATGGAGGCATTCGAGATCCTCACGTCCGAGTCGCAGGAGCGGATGCTCGCGATCGTCCATCCTTCGAAGCTCGAACGCGTGCGGGCGGTTTGCGAGAAGTGGGGCCTCGCGACCGCGGTCGTCGCGACCCTCGAGGCCGGCGGGGACCTGGACGTGTCCATGAACGGGGAGCAGGTGGCCAGCGTCCCGGCGCTCTCGCTGACCGAGAAGGCGCCCGAGCACGACCGACCGATGCGGCCGATCGCGGCCGATCACGACGACCCCACGTTCGTATCGTTCGACGCCGACCTTCGCGAGGCGCTCCTTTCGCTCCTGGCATCGCCCAACGTGGCGTCCAAGCGGTGGGTCTTCGAGCAGTACGACCGGATGGTCCAGGGGCAGACGGTGGCGGGACCGGGATCCGATGCCGCGGTGGTCCGCGTGCCGGGAACGATGAAGGGGCTCGCCCTCTCGGTCGACGGCAACGGTCGATACGGAACGCTCGATCCGTACCTCGGCGGGGCGCACGCCGTCGCCGAGGCCACCCGGAACGTCGCGGTGACCGGCGCGAAGCCACTCGGCATCACCAACTGCCTGAACTTCGGCAACCCGGAGAGGCCCGAAGTGATGTGGCAATTCTCCGAGGCCGTCCGAGGGATGCGGGACGCGTGCCTCGCGCTCGACACCCCAGTCACCGGCGGCAACGTGAGCTTCTACAACGAGTCGAGTGGCTCGGCGATCTGGCCGACACCCGTCGTGGGGGTCCTGGGATCGCTCAACGACTACCGCCTTCGGCTGCCGTCCGGATTCCCGGCGCCGGCACTCGCCGTCTACCTGCTGGGGGAGTCCTTCGCGGAGCTCGGCGGGTCCGAGTTCGCGGAGACGGTGCTCGGGATGGTGGCGGGGGTGCCGCCGGCGCTCGACCTGGAGGTCGAACGCCGCCTCCAGGACCTGTTGCACGGGGCCGCGGCGAGCGATCTGCTCGCCTCGGCGCACGACTGCTCCGACGGCGGGGTCGCCGTCGCGCTAGCCGAATGCGCGATCCTCGGCGGACACGGCTTCGCGGTCACGCTGGCCGGAGACCTGCCTCCGCACGTCCTGCTGTTCGGCGAATCGGCCTCGCGGGTCGTGGTGTCCGTCGCCCCCGAGCGAGAGGGCTCGCTCCGAGGTCTCGCAGCGACGCGCGGGGTCCCGTTCGAGCGCCTCGGAGAGACCGGCGGCCCTCGAGCAGTGATCGACGGCATGCTGGAGACGACGGTGACCGAGCTGGCCGAAGTGTGGGAAGGCGCCATCCCGCGCCTGCTCGGCGAGGCGCCCTAGCGAAGCTGCGCAGGCGTACACTCGGAACGCGATGGGGCTGTTCGACCCGAACCGGTGGCCCAAGCCGTACCCCATGCTCACTTCCACGAAGCGGGTCGTGGTCGGATCCCTGATCCTCGTCGCCGTGGTCGTCGGCCTTCTCATCATCCTGCCGGCACTCGCCGACTGACTGCCTCTAGGCGTCAGTGAAGAAGACGTTCTTCACCCCCAGTGTTCACGCGAGCGCACCCTCGCGCGAGAGTGGGAATGGACTAGCATCGATCACTCGAATAGGGAGATCGCCCGTGACTACGTATCTGATGCGGTTCAGCTATACGCCCGAGACGTGGAAGAAGCTGATCCAGAACCCTGAGGATCGCCGAGAGGCAGCGCGCGCGTACGCCGAGCAGGTGGGCGGTTCCCTTCATGGCTTCTGGTATGGCTTCGGGGAGTACGACGGGTACGCGATCTTCGAGGTGCCTGACAACGCGTCCATGGCCGGCCTCGCGGTTGCCATCGCGGCGGGTGGTGCTCTTGCTTCGGTCGAGACCACAGTGCTGCTCAGTGTGGAAGAGACGCTGGAGGGACTCGCCAAGGGGAAGAGCATCGGCTACCGAAAGCCGGGAGAGTAGGCGCGGACACTTGGACCGCTCAGGGCGCGTGCCGCTGCCGTTCAGGATGACATCGCGCCGGCACCCCTCTCTCAACGACCATCGCTTCATCGCCTAGTTTCACGTGAGGCACCGCTCGCGCGTTGTTCGGGGTGTGGTTGCATCTCAGATCGTGGAGCTCCCGCCGTTCAACGAATTCCTGGAGGAGCACCGGGGAACCGTGTACCGGTTCCTCATGGCGGCCGTCGGTCCTCACGAGGCAGACGACTGCTTCCAGGACACGTTCGTGGCAGCGCTTCGGGCGTATCCACGCCTGACGGACGCATCGAGGTTGGACCGGTGGATCCTTCGGGTCGCCTCTCGCAAGGCCATCGACCACCATCGGGCCGCCGGCCGCCGGGCGATCCCGTCCGATGAGCTGCCGGAGCGGCCGGCCGTCCCGAGCGGACAGCCGGAGTTCGACGGTGACCTGCGGGCTGCCGTATCGAGCCTGCCGCCCAAGCAGCGCGTGGCGGTGGTACACCGGCACGTCCTGGATCGCAGCTACGCCGACGTCGCGGAGGCGCTGGGGATCTCGGAGGAGGCGGCCCGGGCGAACGTGTACCAGGGTGTGAAGAAGCTGAGGGAGCTGATGACGTGAATACAACGCCGTTGAACACGAAAGCGCTGAAGGCGCTTGCGGGGAAGAAGGAGGCCGACCGCCGGGCGGAGACGGCTACCGCGAACATCGCTGCGGCCGCCGCCGAGCACGGTCTCCTCGACGTCGCCCTCGGCGTCTTCGAGAGCCCGGTGGGGGAGCTGCTGCTCGCGGTCACGCCTCGCGGCCTGGCCTACGTGGCCTTCGAGGAGGAGGAGCGCGACGAGCTGCTGAGCCGGTTCTCGCGTCAGCTCTCGCCCCGGATCCTCGAACACCCGGCATCCACCGACGAGGTTCGGCGACAGCTCGCGGAGTACTTCGAGGGCGAACGGACCCGTTTCGAGCTCAAGTTGGACCGCCGACTCATGCGCGGGATCGCCCGGGACGTCCTTGCCGCGACTGCCCGGGTGCCCTTCGGGCGAACGACCACCTACGGGGCGCTCGCGGAGCGGATCGGCCG
>JBKKAE010000245.1:0-2956 GCA_046714835.1 Actinomycetota bacterium
CTAGAGTCGGATGCGGGTCGTCCTACAGCGTGTCCTTCGCGCGTCGGAGACGGTTGACGGCGAGCGTGTCTCGGAGATCGGACGCGGGTACCTGCTCCTCGTGGGCGTCGGACGCGACGATCCGCCCGAGGAGCCCGGACGGCTGGCGGAGAAGATCCTGAACCTGCGACTGTTCGCCGACCACGAAGGGAAGACGAACCTGCCGCTCGCGGGCGTCGACGGCGAGATCCTCGTGGTCTCCCAGTTCACCCTGTACGCGGATCTTCGGAAGGGCCGGCGCCCGTCCTGGGGCGATGCGGAGGAGCCGGAGATCGCCGCCGAACGCGTGGAGGCGCTGGCGGAAGCCCTCGAGGCGCGCGGCGTGCATGTGGGGCGAGGGGTGTTCGGAGCGGTCATGGATGTCGACCTGCTGAACGACGGACCGTTCACCCTGGTGCTGGAGGGCTCCTCGCTCACCGGGGAGTAGCGCGCCGGCCGTTCCGCTCGGTCGGATCGACGGCGCAGGCTCGTTCCCCCAGCCGCCGGCCCAGCGAGTCGCGGTTGCGCGCCACCCACCGGTAGAGCCGGTCGGTCGACCGGGGGAACGCGTCCGCGAGGAACGCGATCGGCGCGCCGGCGGGCAGCAGTCTCGCCATCGGGGCGATCGCGGCGCCACCCGAGTACCGGCGCCCGTCGGGCGCGACGAGGTGCCACGACGCGAGCCGGTCTCGCTCGCTGAGGTCGGCGAGCACCCGGTCGCCCTCCTCGCTCTGGATCGGTGCTGCCCGGAGCCGGCCCCTCCGATCCCAGCGCAGCACCCGATCGAGCGACCAGCGGCAGAAGCCGCAGTCCTCGTCGTAGAGCACGACGTGTCGGGCCATGTTCTCAGCGTACGGCCACGGTCCGCCGCGTGAGGTCCCCGGTACGATGCCGCGGATGTACCTCGAAGTGTTCGATCGGAACCCGTTCGGCACCAACTGCTGGCTGCTCGCGGCCGACGGCAGCGAGGACGCGGTGGTCGTCGATCCCGGCTTCGAGCCCGAGGCGCTTCGGTCGCTGCTCGAGCGCGCCGGGAAGCGGCCGGCTGCGGTCCTCCTGACCCATGCGCACGTCGATCATGCCTACGCTGCAGGCGACTTCGCGGGAGACGACCTGCCCGTTTTCATCCACCAGGACGATGCCGTCGCCTTCGAGGACATCGACGCATGGAACCCGGGCTTCGACAATCCGCTCAATCCCGTGAAGGATCTCCGCCGGCTCGTCGGCGGCGAGACGCTCACGTTCGCTGGGTTCTCGATCGGCGTGCAGCACACACCGGGACACACGCCCGGTCACTGCTGTTTCGTGACGGATGCCACCCTGTTCACGGGCGACCTCGTCTTCGCCGGCTCGATCGGTCGATCGGACTTCCCGAACTCCTCGCCTCATGCCCTGCGCGGGAGCCTCGAGTGGTTCCTCACGCGGGACGACGAGACCGACGTGCTCCCGGGGCACGGGTCGCGCACGACCGTCGGACGAGAGCGCGCGTCGAACCCGTTCCTGGTGGATCTCGCCTGATGGATCTGCGGCCACCGCGAGGGACGCTCGACCTCCTTCCGCCGCGAGGGAGCCGGATGCGCGCACTCTACGACCGCGCGGCCGAGCTCGCTCGCCTCTACGGCTACCGGTACGTGGAGACCCCGGTGTTCGAGGCCACCGAACTCTTCGCGCGGACATCGGGGGAGAGCAGCGACGTCGTGACCAAAGAGATGTACACGTTCGAGGATCGCAAGGGTCGCTCGCTCACCCTCCGTCCGGAGGGCACCGCGCCGGTGATGCGCGCGTATCTGGCGGAGATGCAAGAGCAGCCCTCGCCGTTCAAGGCCTACTACCTGACGCGCATGTATCGATACGCGCGCCCACAGGAAGGTCGCTACCGCGAGCATCGACAGTTCGGCATCGAGGTGTTCGGCACGGGGGATCCCGGAGCGGATGCGGAGGTGATCGTCGTCGGCGACGCCTTCCTTCGCGACCTTGGGCTGACGCGGATCGAGCTGCAGCTCAACTCGATCGGCGACGAGGTCTGCCGGCCCGCGTATCGCGACGAGCTGGTCGCCTTCCTCCGGGCCAACCGGGACCGCCTGACCGATGAGCATCGCGATCGATTCGAGGACAACCCGCTCCGGGTCCTGGATTGCAAAGACGACGCCTGTCGCGCGGTCGCGAAGGAAGCGCCGAAGATCATCGACCGACTCTGCGATCCATGCCGCGCGCACTTCGACGGCGTGCAAGCGGCGCTGACGGACGCCGGGCTCTCATGGGTGCTCGAGCCCACGCTCGTCCGGGGGTTGGACTTCTACACGCGGACCGCGTTCGAGTTCGTGAGTCCCGGTCTGTCGCCGCAGCAGGCGACGTTGTTCGGAGGTGGCCGCTATGACGGACTGGCTGAGGTGCTCGGCGGACCGCACGTGCCCGGCGTCGGATTCGGTATGGGACTGGAGCGGGTGCTGATGGCGATCGAGCAGGAAGGGCTTCCGCCGCCCGAGGAGGCGGGACTCACGGTGTTCGTGGTCGGGGTCGGCGTCACCGGCCGCGTCCGGGCGCTCGAGCTGGTCCGGGAGCTTCGCGCGGCCGGCGTCACCGCAGACACCGCCTTCGAGGATCGCCCGCTCAAGGCGCAGCTCAAGATGGCCGACCGCGCCGGCGTCGCCTATGCCGCGATCGTCGGGGAGCGCGAGCTCGAGACCGGCACCGTGACGCTCCGGCGGCTCGAGGACGGACAGCAGGAGGACGTGGCGGCCGACACCTTGACGGCGAGGCTCGCCTCCGAGGCGGGAGTCGGATGAGGGAGAGCATGTACCGGACGGCGATGCGGACCCACGCCTGCGGGGAGCTGACCGCGGAGCACGTCGAGGCCGCCGTGGTCGTCTGCGGCTGGGTGGCCAGCCGCCGGGACCACGGCGGCGTCACCTTCATCGACCTTCGCGACCGCGAAGGC
>JBKKAE010000246.1:0-3426 GCA_046714835.1 Actinomycetota bacterium
GCGCGGCGCCGCCGACGATCCCCGCCCCCTCCTTCAGGTCGACGGCCGCGTCCTGCCCGGCCGCCAGCCGCTTCTCGAGATCGGATCGCCACGTCGCCCACGAGTCGATCCAGCCCTCGACGCGGAACCGGTACGTTCCCTGCTCCTCGATCGCCACGTCACAACGCCAGTGGTCGTTCCCGAGGGGAACCATCGGCACGTCCCCTCGGTCCGCCTCGTCGTGACGGATCAGCACGCGAGCAGCCGTCAGGTCATGGCCGTCGGTGAACACGTCGGCCTCGATCGGCACGACGTCGCCGACCGAGGTCTTCGCGGGGAAGAGTCCACCGTCGACGGCGGGCGACACATGCTCGATCACGACCCTCGTCAGCTGGATGCCCGTCGTCCGCTCCTCGTCCGCCCCGTTGCCACCACGTATACAGCTTCCGAGCCCGTCTCGGGTGGGAGGATGGAGCCATGGCTCGGTTCGTGACGGTCTTCGCGTGCCTCGCCGTGATGCTGGCCGCGTGCGGTCGGGCTACTGGGGAGGCCGGCGCTCCGCCGTCGGCGCCCGGATCCCCGGGCTCGCCGGTGCCCATGTCATCACCCGGCGCGATGCCGTCTTCTCCCGCCCCCGTCCTCGCACCGGTGTTCAGCGGCGGCGTGTCTCGGATCGACCCGAAGCTCCGCGAGGTCCTCACCGGTCGGAACTGGACGCCGGGATGCCCGGTGCCGCTCGAGGACCTCCGCCTCGTTCGGGTCAGCTACTGGAACTTCGAAGGTGAGGTGGCACAAGGCCCGTTGGTGCTCCACGAGCGCGTCGCGTCGGACGTGCTCTGGGTGTTCAAGCGGCTCTTCCGCGCGAAGTTCCCCATCCAGGAGATCAAGCTCGCGGCGAAGGATCGCCCGATGACGCCCGAGGACTACTGGGATAGGACCAGGTGGAGCGTGACGGCGTCGTTCAACTGCCGGCCCGCCACGGGCAGCACCACGCTGTCCCAGCATTCCTACGGATGGGCCCTCGACATCAACCCGCTCCAGAACCCGTACGTGCGGAACGACGGCTCGGTGCTCCGGCACATCGCGAAGCCGTTCCGCAACCGGTCGCTCCAGCGGAAGGGGATGATCCACGAGGGGGACGTCGTGGTCCGTTCCTTCGCGCGCATCGGCTGGGAATGGGGCGGGGACTGGCACACCTTGAAGGACTACATGCACTTCTCATTGACCGGACGCTAGCGCCTTGAGGGCCTCGCGATAAACCCAGGGGTTCGTACCATCGTGAGGTGAGTGATCGGAGCGGTACCAGGCGGTGGGTACTGGCGCTCGCGGCCACAGCCATCGTCTCCTCCGCGTGCGGCGGCGCGCCCATGCCGTCGGAAACGACGAGCCCTTCAGCGAGTCCGCCATCTACGCCCACAGGGTCACCCTCGAGTGGGCCTACGCTCGCCGACGTTCGGATCCGGCTGGTGCAGGTGGCGACGCTCGAGCAACCGCTCGCCATGGCGGTGCGACGCGGAGATCCCGCGCTGTACGTCGCGGAGAAGACCGGAAAGGTGGTGGCGATCCGCGATGGGGCTGCGGATCTCACCCCGGTGCTGGATCTCACAGGGCAGGTCTCGCTCGGGAGCGAGCAAGGGCTCCTGGGCCTCGCCTTCCCACCGAATGGGCGGTTCCTCTACGTGAACTACACGGACACGAACGGCGACACGCACGTCACCGAATACGCGATGGGGGACGAGCGGGCGGACCCGGCCACACAACGGGACGTCCTGTTCGTGGACCAGCCCTACGAGAACCACAACGGAGGCAACCTCGCGTTCGGACCGGACGGGTACCTGTACATCGGGCTCGGGGATGGAGGGAGCGGGGGCGATCCGCACGGCAACGGTCAGTCGCTGTCCACGCTGCTCGGCAAGATGCTTCGGATCGATCCTCGGCCTTCGGGCGATCGCCCGTACGGGATCCCGCCGGACAACCCGTTCGTCGATCGCTCAGGCGCGCTCCCGGAGATCTGGGCGTTCGGCCTGCGCAATCCGTGGCGCTACTCGTTCGACCTCGAGACCGGAGACCTCTGGATCGGGGACGTCGGTCAGGGCGAGTGGGAGGAGGTCGATCTCCAGCCGTCCGGATCCTCGGGAGGGGAGAACTACGGCTGGAACCGGCTGGAGGGGAGCCACTCCTACGACGGCGCGGATCCGCCGCCGAATGCGGTTCCTCCGGTCTTCGAGTATTCGCACGACGACGGAGGGTGCACGGTGGCGGGAGGCTACGTGTACCGAGGCGAGTCCATCCCCGACCTCGACGGCGCGTACGTGTTCGCCGACTACTGCCTGGGTAGGATCGAGGCGCTCCGACTGCGGAACGGCAGGGTGATCGGTCATCGCGCCCTCGGCCCCGTCGTGCCGGGCCTGAGCTCTTTCGGAGAGGACGCTCGCGGAGAGCTCTACGCGATGTCCCTCGACGGAGGCGTGTACCGGCTCGCGCCCCGTTCCTGACGCCCGATGCGTTCGCAGCCCGCGGTACGCTCCGGTCCGATGTCCGAAGGGATCCGACCCTCGCAGAAGGCCATCTCGTTCACGGAGTCCGTGATCCGAGAGATGACGCGGCTCGCGATGCTCCACGACGCGATCAACCTCTCGCAGGGCTTCCCGGACTTCGCGGCGCCCGATGAGGTCAAGGAAGCGGCCCGGAAGGCGATCGCCGACGACATCAACCAGTACCCGATCACGTGGGGTGCCGAGGGGTTCCGCCAGGCGCTCGCACGGAACTATCGCGAGCGCTACGGGATGGGGTGGGTCGATCCGGAGCGCGACATCACCGTCACGTGCGGCTCCACCGAAGCGATGGTCGCCTCGATGCTCGGCGTCCTCGATCCCGGAGACGAGGTCGTCGTCTTCGAACCGTTCTACGAGAACTACGGCCCCGACACGGTCCTCTCCGGCGCCGTGCCTCGGACGGTGACGCTGCACGCGCCGGACTGGACGTTCGACGAGTCGGAGCTCGCGGCCGCGTTCAACGAGCGCACGCGAGGGATCGTGATCAACACACCGAACAATCCGACGGGCAAGGTGTTCTCTCGGGCCGAGCTCGACGTGATCGCGGCGCTCTGCCAGAAGTGGGACACGATCGTGTTCACCGACGAGATCTACGAGCACATCCTGTACGACGGCGCGGTGCACGTGCCGCCCGGCGCGGTGCCGGGGCTCGAGGACCGAACCGTCACGATCAGCGCGCTGTCGAAGACCTACGCGGTGACCGGGTGGCGCGTCGGGTGGGTGGTGGCGCCGGCGCCGCTCTCCCGGGGCATCCGATCCGTCCACGACTTCCTCACCGTCGCGGCGCCCGCGCCGCTTCAGGAGGCCGGCGAGACGGCCCTCGGGCTCCCCGAGGAGTACTACCGGCGGACCGCCGGCGAGTACCGGGAGCGAAGGGATCTCTGGATCGAGA
>JBKKAE010000247.1:0-19035 GCA_046714835.1 Actinomycetota bacterium
GAACACCTCCGATCCATCCTCGCCGTCGAAGCCGAGCACCTGGGTCGGCGCGACCACCACGATCGTGCCGTCCTCCGCGATCACCGGCGAGGACAGACCGCCGGTGGTGTCGGTCCCTTCGAGCTCCACATCTTCGTTGGTCCAGGCGAGGGTCAGCGGCGCCGAGGGGCCGTCGGATAGGCCGTTGTGCACACCCGAACCCTGGAATTGAGCCCAGTCGGCCAGCGCCCCGAGCGGAGCGCCCACGACGAACGCGACCGTGACGGTGGCAACGGTCAACGAGCGGGATGAGACGCGGGAGGAACGCAGGAGGCGCAAAGCCGCGTCATCCTAGCGGCTCGCTTCCGACCGGGTGTCTCAGCTCGAGTGCAGCGGCGCGAGTCGGATGAACCTCCAAACCTCGATCGGCCCCAAGTAGTCGAGCGGATCCACGTATGCGTCGAGCAGCCGGACGCCGAAGTGGAGATGCGTCACGACGGCGCCGGGGTGCCCGGTCCCCGACCGGCCGATGACCTGCCCCCTCGCGATCGTGTCGCCCCTTCGCGCGATGACGGCGTCGAGCCAGGAGTAGGTCGACTCGAGGGCCGCGCCGTGGTCGATCGTGAGGAACAGCCTGCCGCCCACCGGGCCGGCGAACGTGACGACGCCGGCCGCAGGGGCGCGCACGGGCGACCCGAGAGCGACCGCGATGTCGATGCCACGATGCCCCGAGCCGAACGGCGTGTCCGGCGGGTCGAACCCCTGGATCACCGGCCCGACGACCGGCCACGACCAATCTCCTGCGGTGCGGGCCGGCGCGGCGGCCGAGGCTGCGAGCACGACCCACGCGGCCGTCACGAGCAGGAACAGCTTCCTCACGCGAGAAACGCTAGATGATCGCGGCGGGGCGAGCCGTGACAGACGTCACACCCGCGAGGGACGTGTTCTCAGTCGAACTCGGAGAGCTGGCCGCGCAGGCCGCCGACCGCCTTGGTGTGGATCTGACACACGCGTGACTCGGTCACGCCGAGGATCTCGCCGATCTCTGCCAGCGTGAGGCCCTCGAAGTAGTAAAGGGTGACGACGATCTTCTCGCGCTCCGAGAGGGAGTTGATCGCGGCGGCGAGCAGGCCGCGCGTCTCCTGGCTCTCGAGTCCCCAGGTGGGATCGAGTCCCTTGTCGGCGATGGTGTCGATGAGCGCCACCTGGTCGCCTCGGTCGCTCCCGGAGGAAACGACCTCGTCGAGCGCCAGCACCGAGACGAACGAGATCTGGGAGACCATCGAGTGGAGCTCCGGCCGGCTCATGCCGAGGCGATCGGCGAGCTCCTCTTCCGACGGCTGGCGCTTCAGCATCGCCTCGAGATCCGCCTGTGCCTTCTCGAGCTCCCGCGCCTTGAAGCGGATGGAGCGAGGGACCCAGTCCATCGCCCGCAGCTCGTCGATGATCGCGCCCTTGATCCTGGGGACGGCGTAGGTTTCGAACTTGTTGCCACGACCCGGCTCGAACTTCTCGAGGGCATCGATCAGCCCGAACATGCCGTAGCTCACGAGGTCGTGCTGGTCGACGCTGGAAGGCAAGCCGGTCGCGACGCGGCTCGCGACGTACTTCACGAGCGGCGCGTAGTGGAGGATCAGCTTCTCGCGCGAGTCCGGGTCGGCCCCGCTCTTGTAGGAGTCCCACCGGATCGCGAGCTCGTCGTCGACGGCGGGCGGGATCATGACCATCTTGGATGTCGGTGCCTTCGCCTTCGCCTTCGCCGGCGCCTTGCGTGGACGCACCGCGGTCTTCGTCGCGACCTTCTTCGCCGTCGCCATGTCAGGCCCTCGGATGGGCGCGTTCGTAGGCCTCGAAGAGCCGACGTCGCGAGACATGTGTGTACCGCTGCGTCGTCGCGACGCTCGCGTGCCCGAGCAGTTCCTGGACAGCCCTGATGTCGGCCCCTCCTTCCAGAAGGTGCGTGGCGAACGAGTGCCGCAGGGTGTGCGGGGTCACCCGCCTCCCTGGCAGCAGGGTAGCGCCATACCGCTCCACCATCGAACGGATATCGCGCTCACTGAAGGGCTTGCCGCGGCGATTGAAGAAGAGCGTGCGAGATCCTTCCGCCGCCATCACGGAGCGCCCGTCTGGCAGATAGGCGGTCAAAGCGTCTGCGGCATACTCGGAAATAGGTACTTCACGTTCCTTCGACCCTTTCCCGAGCACGAGCACTCGGCCCCGCTTCACATCCACCGAATCCAACCGCAAGGTCGCTACCTCGCCGACGCGGAGGCCGGAGCCGTACAGGAGCTCGAGGACGGCGCGGTCGCGCAGGGCGATCGCGCGCTCGAGCGGATCGTCGGTGGCCGTTCCTCCGGGCGCCTCCGCGAGACCGTCCGCCTCCCTCGGGCGGAGCACGGTGGGGAGGCGGTTGACCACCTTGGGACGTCCGAGCAGGAGCGAGGGGTCACGCTCCACACGCCCAGCGGAGACGGCCCACCGGTAGAACGTCCTGATCGCCCCCACGCGCCGAGCGACGGTCGCCCGTGCGTAGCCGAGCGTGTGCTGCTGCGCGAGGAACCGGCGGAGGAGCGGATAGGGGGCATCTCCGAGTGAAGAGCGATTCCTCCTCAGGAAGGTGGCCAGCTGCTGGAGGTCGACCCCATAGGCAGCCACCGTGTTCGAGGACAGTCGGCGCTCGAGGGCCAGATGGTCCTCGAAGGCGCGGAGAAGATCGATCTCGGTTGGGGGAAGTCCTTCGGGCATGCGCGCTCCCAGCGGTGGCGTCCCTGTGTATCAACCGGAAGGGTGCTACGCAAGGTCCCTCTTGATGGCCCGCGCATCCCCCAACCTCGTCGCGCACCCTCCACTTAGCCGACGGAGGAGCCGCGATCGTCGCGGCTCAGCCTCCCTCGGCGCAGGTCACACCCCGCTCAGGGAGCGATCGGAGCCGACGGCCGGTGCCGTCGTTCGTAGCGGCCACCGACGCTCTCGATCAACCCGCGCAGCTCCAACTGGATCAACGTGGTGACGGCGTCCGGGATCGACATCCCTGCCTCTCGCGCGACGGCGTCCGGCAGCGACCCTCCCGACAGCGCCTCCCAGACCCTTCGCTCGTCATCGCCGAGGTCGGGAGGTGCAGGAGGCGGCGCGGCGCGATCGATCCCGAGATCGTCGAGGAGATCGTCGGCCCCTCGGATCAGCGTCGCCCCGTCACGGATCATCTCGAGGGGCGTCTCCGCGAGTGGATTCGTGACGGGCCCCGGGACGGCGAAGATCTCGCGACCAAGGTCGAGCGCGTGATCGACGGAGATCCGCGACCCGCTCTTCGCCGCGCCCTCCACGACCACCAGAGCCCGGGCGAGCGAAACCACGATCCGGTTCCGCGCCGGGAAGTGCTGCGGTCCCGCCGGCGTGGCGGGCGGGTACTCGCTCACGATCGTGCCGCTCACCGCGATCCGCTCGAGAAGATCCCGACTGCTGGCCGGGTACACGACGTCGATCCCCGAGCCGAGCACCGCGACCGTCCGGCCGGCGGCCTGCAGCGCACCACGGTGCGCAGCGGCGTCGATCCCGTGCGCAGCTCCCGAGACGACGGTGAGACCGGAGGCCACCAGCGCCCTCCCGAGGTCTTGCGCCACGTCGCGCCCCACGTTCGAGCACTTCCGTGAGCCGACGATTGCGACCCGCTCTGGCGAGTCTCCGAGCAGCCTCCCGCGCAGGAAGAGGCACGCCGGCGGATCCCGGAGGTCGTTCAGCCCGTCTTCGTACTCATGATCCGCCGGGGTGACGAGCCTCGCACCGGCCGCCTCGACACGAGCGGCGGTCGTCGTGGGTTCGACCTGCGGGAGCCACTCGCGGTCCCCGTCGCTCCCCAGGCGTCCACGCCGGACGGACTCGACGCACCCGCGGGCCGAGCCTGTCACCCACGCCTCCTCGTGGACACGGATCGGCCGCAACGCTCGCAGCTCCGCCAAGGTCAGGAGGGCGGCGCGCTCGTCGTCTCCCTCGCCGAATCCGGGCGGCCATCCGCGCGGGGCCGGTGGGTCCGGCTCATCCGGCACGGGCCAGTACCTCCGGTCCGAAGCCGGTCCGATACGAGAGCGCCTCCGCCAGATGGTCGGTCTCGATCCGATCCGACCCGGCGAGGTCGGCGACCGTGCGGCCAACCTTGATGGCGCGGTCGAAGCCGCGGCCGGTGAGCGCCAGGGTCTCCACCGCCTTCGTGAGCAGGCTCTCCGCATCGGGAGTCAACGAACACATCCGGCGCGCGACCGGCCCCGGCAGGTGCGCGTTGCACGACACGCCCAGCGCGGCCCATCGTCGGCGCTGTCGGTCGCGCGCTGCCTCGACCCTGGCTCGTGCTCGCGAGGACGCCTCTCCCGGCGAGGAACCCAGCAGCTCTTCCTTGGTCAGCCGCGGGATGCGCAGCCGGATGTCGATCCGGTCGAGCAACGGCCCCGACAGCTTGTTCCGGTACAGCTGGACCCGGTCGGGCCGGCAGACGCACTGCCTGATCCCGTCCCCGTCGAAGCCGCACGGACACGGGTTGGCCGCGGCCACGAGGGTGAACCGTGCTGGGAACTCCACGGATCCGACCGCCCGCGTGATGACGACGCGGCCGTCCTCGAGCGGTTGTCGCAGCCCCTCGACGGCGTCGCGCCGGAACTCGGTGAGCTCGTCGAGGAAAAGGACACCGTGGTGGGCGAGACTGACCTCGCCGGGTCGGACAAACGTGCTGCCACCGCCGAGGAGCCCCACGGTCGAGACCGAATGGTGCGGCGCGCGGAACGGGCGCGCGCGGAGCAGCCCCCTCGACGAACCGAGCAATCCTGCCACCGAATGAAGCTGCGTCGCTTCCAGGGACTCCTCGCGCGAGAGCTCGGGCAGGATCGTCTGCAGCCGCCGGGCGAGCATAGTCTTCCCGGCCCCGGGGGAACCCACCATGAGCATGTTGTGACCGCCGGCCGCCGCGACCTCGAGGGCACGGCGCGCCTGCGTCTGTCCGCGCACCTCGGCGAGGTCCACGGTCGCGGCGGCCGGTGCATCCTCCGCCGGTGTCACCACGTCGGGCGCCGACCACGTTCCTCGGAGGAACCCGACCGCATCGGAGAGTGTCTCCGCGCCGATCACCTGGAGCCCCGCGACCTGTGCGGCCTCGACGGCATTGGCGGCGGGCACCACGATCCCGCTCAGGCCCGCCGTGGCGGCCGCGATCGCCACGGTGAGGATGCCGGGCGTCGTCAGCAGCTCGCCCTTCAGCGAGACCTCGCCGGCGAACGCGAACGCACGCAGTCGATCGCTCGGGATCTGCCGTGTCGCCGCGAGCACGCTCATCACCAGTGGCAGATCGAGGCCCGGACCCTCCTTCCGAACGTTGGCCGGTGCGAGGTTCACGACAACACGCCGGAGCGGCCACTCGAGCTGGGCCCCTTCGACCGCCGGGCGGACGCGTTCCCTAGCGTCCTGCACGCCGGCGCCGGGGAGGCCGGTGACGATGAGAGCGGGGAGACCGCGACCCACGTGTGCCTCCACCGTCACGAGGTGCCCGCCAACACCGAGCACCGCCACGCCCAGGACCCGCCCGTACATGAGCGCCGGACGATACCCGCGACCACCGACACGGACGGGCTCGTTCGGCACCGCGATAGCATCCGCCGCGTGCAAGAACCTCTGGATCATCCCGAGCCCGAGCTGATCGACGTCCGCGATCCGGAACGGTCGCGCGCGGCGCTCGAGCGCCTCGGCGTGCTAACGGGGGCCGCGGCGCTCGACTGGCTCTACGGGACGGCGGCGGACCGCCCCACCGCGCCGGACCTGTACCCGGATATGCGCCAAGCGTTCTTCGGCGAGAGCGGTTCGCCCGGTCCCGCGCCCGCTGACGGCCGCACCTCAGAGGAGGTGCTGACCGAGTTCCGCGAGCGGCTGGCTCCCTTCGCCTACGCGGCCCAACACCCGGGCTCCTACAGCTACTTCACACCGCCGCCGCTCCCGATGTCGATCGCCGGCGAGACCCTCGCGCAATGGTTGAACCAGGGCATCGACGTGTGGCTCTCGGGGATGGCCGCTCCGTTCGTCGAGGAAGAGGTCACCCGTTGGCTCTGCGACCTCTGCGGCTACGGCGCCGACTCGTGGGGCGTCCTCACGAGCGGCGGCGTGATGGCGAACATCATGGCCCTGACGGTCGCGCGCGACGTGCATCTGGCGAAGCTCCTCGGCGCCGACGAGCCGCCGCGCGGAACGCGGCTCGAAGGCACGCGGATCTACGCTTCCGACCAGACCCATTTCTCGATCGAGCGGGCGGTCGACCTCCTCGGCTTCCCGGACGGCACCCTCCGGATCGTTCCCTCGGAAGACGACCACCGTCTGCGCGCGGGACCCGTCGCGGCGGCGATCGCCGAGGATCGCGCGGCCGGGGTCACACCGTTCGCCATCAGCGCCGTCGCCGGCTCGACGAACACGGGATCGATCGACGATATCCCCGCGCTCGCCGACCTCGCCGAGCGCGAGGGCTTGTGGCTCCATGTCGACGCGGCGTACGGCGCGGCCGCCCGGTTGTCGGCGCGGGAGGCGCACAAGCTGCCCGCCCTCGAACGTGCCGACTCGCTCACGGTCGATCCCCACAAGTGGCTCTTCCAGCCCTACGACATCGGTGGGTTGCTCGTGAAGCGTCGCGAGGATCTCCTGCGCACCTTCCATCGCGAGCCGGAGTACTACGCCGTCTGGGGCCCCGAAGAACGGCCGCTCCATTGGTATCAGTACTCGCTGGAAGGAACGCGACGGTTCCGCGCGCTCAAGCTCTGGTTGTCCTGGAAGCACCTCGGGTCGGACGGATTCGCACGCCTGATCGAACGCAACGTCGATCTCGCCCGGCATCTCGCCTCGCGCGCGGAGGAGCTGGCCTTCGAGGTGGTCGAGCCGGAGCTCGCGGTCGTCTGCCTGCGGTCGGCACCGCCCGGACTCGATCCGGCGAAGACCGACGAGCTGCAGCGGCGGCTCCAGCGCGCCCTGGAGGTCTCCGGCGTCGGGTGGCTCTCGACCACCACGCTCCGCGGACGAACCTGGCTGCGGGCGGGCGTGATCAACTACCTCTCGACCGAGGCCGATGCCGACCGGATCCTCGACACCCTGGTGGGTGCTTCAGAAGGCATCCTCGAAGACCTCGATCGTTGATCTCTGATCCCGCACCGCGACGCTCGCTACGTCGAAGCGGATCGCCTGAGGTCGTGCGCTCGAGGCCTGCAGGTACGCCTCCGCGAGAGCCCTCAGCTTGGCTCGCTTCTTCCACGTCACGGCCTCGTACCCGCCTCCGTACACACTGTCCCGCCGAGACTTCACCTCGCAGAACACGAGGACGCCCCGACGTTCCACGATCAGATCCACCTCACCGAGGCCACAGCGCCAGTTCCGGACGATCAGCCGATAGCCGCGCCGGCGGTAGGCGTCCACGGCGGCATCTTCTCCGCGAGAGCCGATCGGTCTCGTCACTCCAAGGACGCTAGTCGGCGATACCGACAGGATCAGGTCACGGCGGACCGGCGACCCGTGAACGCGGAAACGACGCCCAGGCCGATCAGGGTCAGCCCGGGCAGCCACCGGCGCACGACCCCCGAGCGTCGACGGGTCGCCAACGTCCGGGACACCCGGGCCGAGATGAGCGCGTAACTCCCGTCCGAGATGAACCCGAGGAGGATGAACGTGAGGCCGAGCAGGACGACCTGCAACGGGACCGAGCCTCTCGACACATCCACGAACTGGGGCAAGAACGCCAGGAAGAACAAGGCCGTCTTCGGATTCAACACGTTCACCACCACTCCCTGCGCGTAGATCCTTCTGAGCGAGTGACCCTTCCCCGCGACATCGGGCCGCTCCTCATCACGCCCGCGGAGCGCTCGGATGCCCAGCCAGATGAGATACGCAGCGCCCACGTACTTCACGATCCCGTAGGTGAGCGCAGAGGACGCGAGGATGGCCGACAGACCGAGCGCGGCCGCGGTGACGTGGACGATCGAGCCGGTATGGATCCCCAGCACCGACATCAGACCCGCAGCCCTTCCCTGGTCCATCGAGCGCGTGACGATGTAGAGGACCGACGGCCCGGGGACGACGAGCAGCGCGAGGGACGCCACGGCGAAGGCCGCGAAGACTTCCGGGGAGGGCATCAGACCTGGGGTGAGTCGGGGATCGCCGTGGCGTCCTGACGGAGCTCCTCCACGTTGACGTCGTGCCTGGTGACCACGCGGACCGTCGACACGAAACGGGCGGGCCGGAACATGTCCCATACCCACGCGTCGCTGAGCTCCACGCGGACCCAACCGCCCTCGAGATGCTCGATCTCCACCTTGTTGGCGAGGTAGAAGCGACGCTCGGTCTCGATCACGTAGGCGAACATCGGGAGCACGTCTCGGTATTCGCGGTAGAGCTCGAGCTCCCGTTCTTCCTCGAAGCGCTCGATGTCGTCTTCGTTCATCGCGACATGCTCTCATGCGAGTCCGTTTCCCACGTCGGGAGGCCGTCCGCCCTTCCGAACCCCGGAAGCAACGGCTGGCCGACGCACGCGAAGGAGAACCGGTGGATCGGGGTCGGCCCGAGACGGTCGAGCACCTCCATGTGCTCGGGCGTCCCGTACCCCATATTGTGGTTGAAGCCGAAGGCCGGGTAGCGACGGTGCATCCGGACCATGATCCGATCTCTCGTGACCTTCGCGACGATCGAAGCGGCGGCGACCGAGATCGCCACCGCGTCGCCCTTCTTGATCCCGAGCGACGGACACGGCATTCGCGGCACCGGGAAACCGTCGGTGAGCGCGTACTCGGGCTCCGGATCGAGCGCCCGGACGCACCGCCGCAGCAGCGCGAGGTTGGAACGGTGGAGGCCCCGATGGTCGATCGCGGCCGGCTCGGCTTTCGCCACGGCGAAGGATGCCGCCGCGACGATGCGAGCGTACGCGACCTCCCGCTGGTTCCGGGTCAGCAGCTTCGAGTCGTCGATCCCTTCGGGATCGAAGCCCTCGGGGAGCACCACGGCCGCCGCCACCAATGGTCCGGCCAAGGCGCCGCGACCGGCTTCGTCGGCGCCGGCGACCCGGGTGAATCCCTGCTCGCGCAGGGCTCGCTCGTAGCGGACGAGATCGCCGGTCAGTCGATCCCTCCGAATCTCCCGAAGGGCCACGCGATCACGAACGCTTCCCCGATCACCTTCTCCTCCGGGATGTAGCCGAGCCCGCCCGGAGGCGGGAACCTCGAGTCCCCCGAGTGCAGCCTGTTGTCGCCCAATACGAAGAGCATGCCATCCGGAACCGTCTCGGGACCGAAGTCCCGGGAATCTCGCTCGGCAGCCACATACGGTTCACTGACCTGGGTGCCGTTCACGAACACCACCCCCCGACGCATCTCCCAGGTGTCCCCCTCCATCGCAACCACACGCTTGATGAAGTCGTCGTCCTCCGGACGAGCCACGCCGATCCCTTCACCCAGCCAGTGCAGGAATCCCCCCACGACCCCCCGGTTCTCGTGCGGCGCGGGATGAGGATCCGAGAACACGATGACGTCCCCGTACGTGACGTCGGAGAACACGTTGCAGATCCTGCAGACGAGGATCCTATCGCCCGGCTCGAGGGTCGGCTCCATGGACACGGACGGGATGAAGAAGGCCTGGACCAGGAAGCTCTTGATGAGGATCGCCAGCACGAGCGCCGAAAGGACGAGCGGTACGAGCTCCCGGAGTGCCCCACTGACACCCTGCGGCTCGGGGCGGCCTTGTGTGGTGCCGGAGTCGGTCGCGTCGTGGCGGCCGGCCCGAGGCTCTTCGGGCGGGACGGGGTCGGTGTCAGAGAGATGCGTGCGGGGCGGCGCCGGGCCGGCCGCCTCGGCCGGGTCCGGTGTGTCGGCCACTCAGGCCTCGGCTCGCTCCTCCGCCTCGTCGGCGGATGCGTCCGGCCCGGCCTCCTCGGCCATGTCGACATCGACGGGCTCCGCGGACGGCTGTTCCGACACGCCGTCGGCAGCTTCCTCGTCGGCGTCTGGCTCGAGCTCGGCTGCGGTCTCGGCCTCTTCGATCGCTTCCATGGATCCGGCGTCGACGGGATCCTCGATCGCCTCGTCCTCGGCGGCCATGGCCTCCATCGCAGCGAGCTTCGCCTCGTCGATCCGGCGCTCCTTGATGCGAGCCTTCTTCCCTCTGAGGTCCCGGAGGTAGTAGAGCTTCGCCCTGCGGACGCGACCGCGCTGGACGACCTCGAGCTTGGCGATCGACGGTGAATGCAAGGGGAACGTGCGCTCGACGCCCACACCGAACGAGATCTTGCGGACGGTGAACGTCTCGCGGAGTCCCCCGCCCGAGCGCCGGATCACGACGCCCTGGAACACCTGCACGCGCTCCCTGTTCCCCTCCACGACCCGGGCGTGCACCTTGACGGTGTCACCTGGCCGGAATCCAGGAAGACCCTTGCGCAGGTAGGACTTCTCGACGAGGTCAGTGGTGTTCATGGCGGCGAGCAAGGATACCAGCGGGCTCTGCGCGCCCGGCCCGAGGGATGTGTGCCGAGACCGTGATGTCCGTTATGCGAGGAAGTGACGACCGTATCGCGGTGAGGTGGTGTTCTCGGGCCACCGGTTGAGCGGGACGTGTCACGGGCGAAGGATGACCTGATGACCCAAGAGTTGGACCCAAGGAGAGGCCCAGAGCAGGCACCGGTCCGCACCGCGGCCGTCCTCGGCTGGGCGATCGTCTTCGGGCTCATGGTCGACCTCTGGATCGAGGGTCCTCCCGGGCTCGGGATCCTCCTCGCGGCCACGGTGGCGACACTCGGATCGATCTTGACCGCCATGCCGCGAGCGCAGTCGCTCGCGTTCCTTGCCGCCGGCCTCCTCCTCATGTCGTTCGTCGCGATCCGCGACAGCCCCGTGCTCGTGGGTTTCGACGTACTGACCGCGTTCGGGTTGTTCGCCCTCGCGGGCGCCTTCGCCCGCGAGGGCGACCCCCTTCGCGCGGGTCTGCGTGCGTACGCGGCCCGCGCCGTGGCATGGACGGCGTCGATCCCGGCGGCCGCGGCGGTCATGCTCCGGCCGTTCGCCGGCCTGTTCCGCGGTCGGCGTCGCACCCGCGTCTTCACGCGCGCCCTGCTGATCGCGCTCCCCGCAGGACTCGCCTTCACCCTGCTGCTCGGCTCGGCCGACGCGGTCTTCGCCGAACTCCTCGGAGCTCCGTTCGAGCAGGTCCGGCTCGGCGAGCTGCCTCGGCACGCCATCGTCGTCGCGGCAGCCGGCGGTGCGTTCGTGATCCTCGCCGTGCGTTCGACGGTTCCGACCCGGCTCGCGTGGGCCGCGAAGCCCATCGAAGGAGGCGGACTCAGACCGAGCGACTGGGTCTCGCTCCTGGTCACCGTCGACGTGATCTTCGCGCTGTTCGTGGGCGTGCAGGTCGTCGCGTTCTTCGGAGGGCGATCCCTCGTCCTGGCAGAGACGGGTCTCACGTTCGCAGAGTACGCGCGCTCGCGCTTCTGGCAGATGCTTGTGGCCGCGACGCTGACCGGTCTCGTGATCGCCGCGGCCTGGATCGGCCGACGTCCCAAGGTCGGTCCTCAGCGCGCCTGGTTCCTCGTCCTCGCCTCGCTGTTGGCGTGCCTCTCGCTGGTGGTCCTGGCGAGTGCGTTCCAGCGCCTCGTGCTCTACGAGACCGAGTTCGGCTACACGTGGCCACGACTGATCCCGCATGCGGCGATCCTGCTCACCGCGGCGTTGCTCGTGTGTGGCCTGGTCGCGGTCCTGACGAGCCGAACCGCCTGGCTCCCGACGGCAGCGCTCGGCCTCGGGATCCTGACGCTCGTGGGTCTGAACCTCCTCGATCCCGAGGCGTTCATCGCGGAGCGCAACATCGCCCGCGTCGAGCGTGGCTACGAGCTGGATACATGGGAGCTGGCGTCGCTCTCCGCGGACGCCGCGCCGGCGATCGCGGCGGCGCTCCCCGACCTGGATCCGTCCCTCCGGCCGCGGATCGAGCGGGATCTCTCGTGCCTGCGCGGAGAGCTTCGCCGCGGCGTCGATTGCTTCGGATGGGCCTCCTTCAACGTCGCGAGGGATGTTGCGCTAGGGCGGCTGAACCCGCTGGCCCTCCCTCGCTGCTAACGCGCGAGGTCGGGCCGGTTGCGGCGCGTCTTCTCGACGGCGACGTCCCGACGCCACCGCTCGATCGCCGCGTGATCGCCCGAGAGCAGGACCTCCGGTACGGCCATCCCGCGAAAATCCGCAGGGCGCGTGTAATGGGGATGATCCAGGAGGTCCGGATCGGCGAAGGAGTCTCGCTCGTGCGACTCCCCCTTCCCGATCACTCCCGGAACGAGCCGAGTGACCGCTTCGATCACGACCAGAGCCGGCACCTCGCCACCCGCGAGCACGTAGTCCCCGATCGAGACCTCTTCGGCAGGGAGCCCTTCGACGACCCGCTCGTCGACCCCCTCGTACCGGCCGCAAAGCACGGTCAGGTGCTCTTCGCGGGCGAGTTCCCGCACATATCCCTGGTCGAGTCGCCGACCGGCAGGCGACAACAGCAACACGCGGCCCCGATCAGGGTCGAGGGACTCGACCGCGGCGAAGATCGGCTCGGGCTTCATCACCATCCCTGGCCCGCCGCCGAAGGACGTGTCGTCGACCGTGCGATGACGGTCGTCGGACCACTCGCGAAGATCATGCACGCGGACATCCAGGAGTCCTTGGCCGATCGCCCGTCCGAGGAGACTCTCGCGGAGAGGTGACTCGAAGATCACGGGGAAGATCGTGAAGACGTCGATCCGCATGGGGGCGAGGCTAGCAACGTTGCGTCTCTCGGCGTGCCGGGTCACGATGCGGCCGGACCGGCCGCCGGCCGGAGAGGGGAACCGATGACGCCGATCGTCCTCGCGGTGCTCGTGCTCATCGCGCTCGTGATCGCCGTGGACGCGGTGCGTCAGCGGAAGATCCGAGCCACGCGAGCGATCGATCTGCGGGGACTCGTAACCGCCCGGCTCGCGAACCCGGCCGCCCCGATCCTCGAGACCGCCCTCGAGCGAGCCCTCGCCGAGCGTCCGCCGGTCCAAGCGGATGTCTACGTCCGTCTCGCCCACTCCCTCGAGATCGCCGATCAACGCCCTCAGATGCGGGACGGGTGCGAGGTGAAGGTCTTCCGGCTCCGGTGGGGCAACGACTACGCGATGCTCGCGCGGGACGACCGCGAGCTCCACTACCGCCTGGAGGTGTGGGAAGCAGAGCTGCTGTCGAAGATGGACGGTTCGAGGACGGTCGGAGAGCTCGTCGTGGAACGGATGGAGGAGGGCGGAGGACTTGACGCCGAACCCGTCACCGACCTGGTCCGCGCGCTGTACTCCGGGGGGTTCCTCGATCCCGCTCCCATCCCCACCGACGAGCTGATCGCCGACCGGCTGGATCCTTCGTCGCCGAGTCGCAAGAAGTTGAAGCGCTTCGGCAAGACCCTCTCGATCGATTGGAAGGGCGCCGACCGGTTCGTCCGCTTCTGCTACCGGTACGTCCTGCGACCGTTCTTCTGGTGGCCCGTCGCCCTGCTCTCGGGGGCGTTCGCGATCGTCGGGCTCATCGCGTTCCTGGACGTCGCCATCGCGAGGGAGTTCAAGCTCGGGGGGGGAAACGCGGCCGTCGAATCGGGGATCCTGCTCGCTCTCGCATTCTTCCTGACGTTCATGCACGAGCTCGGGCACGCGGTCGTGATCTCCCGCTACGACCGGAAGGTGAAGAGCGCGGGCTTCATGATCTACTTCGGTGCACCGGCGTTCTTCGTGGAGGCGACGGACAGCCTGATGCTCGACCGCCGGCAGCGGATCCTGCAGTCCTCCGCCGGGCCGTTCACCGAGCTCGTGATCGCGGGCGTCGCGGGCGTCGCCGTCTTCCTCTTCCCCGCCGGCCCGCTCGCCGACCTGCTCTACAAGTTCGCGCTCCTCAACTACGTCGTGATCTTCATGAACCTGATCCCGCTGCTGGAGCTCGACGGCTACTGGATCCTCTCGGACCTGATCCAGGTCCCCGACCTCCGGCCACGCTCGCTCCAGTTCGTGCAACACGACCTCTGGCACAAGCTCCGCGCGCGCGAGCGGCTCACCCCGCAGGAGTGGGGTCTCGGCGGCTACGCGGCCGCAGGGATCGCGTTCACGATCTTCTCCTTCATCACGGCCTACATCTTCTGGGAGGTGATCTTCGGTGAGCTGATCCTCAGCCTCTGGCGGGGCCGCATCGGCTCGAAGATCCTCCTCGTCCTGCTGGCGGTCTTCCTCACCGGACCCGTCCTCCGCGGTCTGCTCAACCTGATGCGGGTCCTGCTGCGTCGGGTCGGAGGCCTGGTCAGAGCGATCCGGTTCCGCCTCGAGACCACCTGGCGGGTCGAGGCTGCAGAGCTGATCGACGAGCTCCCGGCATTCGACGACCTGCCCGAGGACGTCCTGTCGGATCTCGCGGGACGTGTGCACCTCCGGATCCTCCGGGCAGGCGAGCCCGTGTTCCGCCAGGGCGATCAACCGGACGCGTTCTACGTCGTCCGGACGGGAACCGTACAGATCGAGGACGAGGATCCGGAAACCGGCGACACCCGCGTGCTTCGGACGATGTCGAGAGGCGAGTCGTTCGGTGAGATGGGACTGCTGGGCGGGCATCGGCGCCAGGCGACCGTCCGGGCGGTGAACGAAGTTGAGCTCTTCGGGGTCGACAAGGGCACGTTCGATCGGCTCCTCGCCGAAGACATGCGGGCGCCAGACTTCGGCCACACGATGCAGGCTCTGGCCGAGCTCCGGGAGCTTTCGGTCTTCCACGGGCTCGACGCCGAGCAACTGAATTCCATCCTCGAACACGGTGAGTGGATCACGGCGGCCCACGGAGATGAACTGGTCACACAGGGGGAGCCGGGTGACCGCTTCTACGTGATCGAGTCGGGAAAGGCCGAGATCGTCAAGGACGGCGTCGTTCTCGACGCGGTGAGCAAGGGGATGTACTTCGGAGAGGTGGCGCTGCTTCGCAACGTCCCGAGGACGGCCACCGTGGTCGCGGCCACGCCGATGCGCCTGTTCGCCCTCGATCGCGACGGATTCGACCTCGTCGTTGCCGACGCCTTCCGGCGCGGTACGCTCCGCCCCGCTGCCGACCGCATCTGGCAGCACTGAGGAGGGATCGCGTGGATTGCTGGCACTGCCGCCGGACGGCCGTGGGGAGCTGCCGGTTCTGCGGCCGCGGCGTCTGCGAGGACCACGTCCAGACCCAGCCCTTCGTGCTCGAGCTGTTCCGGAGCAAGGACGTCACCCGTGCGCTCGTCGTTGAGGACGCGCTCTGGTGCGGTGCCTGTACGCCACGCCCGGACCCGGTGGACCTGCCGGAGCTCGACGCCTAGAGACGATCGGACCGTGCCCGGGTCCGAGCGATTGTGACGTACGTCACAACCGCGGTCGGGTGCGCGTCACACCTCCGGGCGTGACGAACGTCACGCCACAGAAGTGACCGGGCTCACCGTCCGCCCGTGACCGACGTGACAGGCTTCGTGTGTCGAGTAAGGGGCTCAACCGGAGCCCACGAGCACAGGAGGAGGACCACGGGATGGCAGACAAGAAGATCACCCCGAAGGCCGCAGCTTCGAAGGACAAGCAGACGAGCGACCGCGCGGCTGCTCGCGTTTCGCTGAAGCGGACGCATAAGACCACCACGAAGAAGACCACCAAGAGGACCCACAAGAAGATCTGATCTCAGCACATCTGCGAAAGGAGCGGGGGCCATCGGCCCCCGCTCTTTCGCGTCTGAAGTGGTCTGGCCCCAGCGGCGAAGCTAGGCTCCTGGTCATGCGGCGCGGCGATGACCTCCAGGTGGGCAAGGTGATGACGGATGCGCCGTTCCTGGAAGAGGTCCCGCGCAAGGCGCTCGACCAGTTCGCCTCACAGGGCGCAGTCCATCGATTCCGCCGAGGCACCTACCTCTGCCACCAGGGCGACCCGGACGGAGACGTGTTCTTCCTCGTTTCCGGCCGGGTCGAGATCAGCTCCGAGACCGCCAACGGGAACCGGGTGTTGCACGCGACCCTCGACACCCCCGGTTTCGTCGGCGAGCTCTCGGCGCTCGGAAAGATGCCGAGGACCGCGAGCGTGCTCACCCTCGACGACTCGGATGTCTGGTCGATCGGACCGGAGTCGTTCCTCGATTTCGTGACTGCGGAGCCGGCCGCCTCCCGGGGTTTCCTGCAGGCGCTCGCCCGCCAGGTGCGAGAGCATCAGTCGTTCACCGACGACCTGTTGCACTTGGACCTGAAGGGCCGGCTCGCGAAACGACTCCTCCAGCTCGTCACGCCGAGCTTGGACGATCTCCCGTCCGACGGCGTATCGGTCCCGGCGGTGACCCACGCGGATCTCGCGAGCCTCTGCGGCGGCAGCCGCGAGAACGTGACTCGCATCCTCACGGAATGGCAGCGGCGCGGGCTCGTGGAACGCGACGGGCATCGGTACGTGCTGAAGAAGGTCTCGGGTCTGGCGAAGATCGCCGACCTTTAATCCTCTGCCTCGTCTGGAGGGTCTTCGGGCGCGGTCAGCCCCGGCACGTCCTGCACCACGATCCTGCGAGCGTCGACGTCGACGTCGATGAGGAGGTCGGCGAGCGCCGGGACCAACGTTTCGTTCCCCTCGTCGTCCACGGCAACCCAGAGGTCGTTGGCGGGATTCGGGATGACCTCCTTCACGATGCCGAGGACGCGACCCGATGCGGTCCGAATCTCGCATCCCTCGAGTTGATACGCCCACCACTCCCCTTCCGCCAGATCGGGGAGCGACGACTCGAGGACGACGAGGACGACACCCCGCAGCCCCTCGGCGGCGCTCCGATCGGCGATCCCGGCGAACTTCACGATCAGGCGGCGGCCGTGTCGCCTGCTCGCTTCGATCGTGAGCGCGGAACCGTCCTCACGGAGGACGGTGCCGCCCGGCGTCCAACGATCGGGGTTGTCGGAGCGGTTCTGGACGGACACATCGCCCCGGAGACCGTGGACCCCTGTGACGAGGCCGACGACGACGGTCGGCTCGTCCACCTCAGTCTTCGATATCCACCATGGCGCCATGCCCCTGGCGCTGGGCGGCCGCGCGAACGACGGTTCGGATCGCCTTGGCCGTTCGGCCACCTCGGCCGATGACCTTGCCCATGTCCTCGGGGGCGACCCGAACCCGGTACCGCGGTCCACGCTCGTCGAAGGTCTCCTCGACGGAGACGGCGTCGGGTTCGTCGACCAACTCTTGAACGAGGAACTCGACGAGGTCTTTCACGCGTCGTCGGTGCCGGAGGGTTCGGCCGCCGGGGGTTTGGGTTCATCGGCTTCGCTCGCGCGCGTGTCCTCGGCCGGTGCTGAGTCCTCAGCGGCTGCTTCTTCTGCCGGCGACTCTTCGGCGGGCGCGTCGGCGACGGCCTCGACTGCTTCAGCGGCATCCGCCTCAGCGACCTCGGGCGCTGCGACCTCGGGCTCGGGATCCACCGGGGGCGCCTCCTGGACGGGCGCTTGCTCGGGCTCGGACGCTGCGGCCTCGGCCTTCTGCTTCGCCTTCTTCGAAAGCTTCGGCTTCGATGTCCGCTCCTTCGCGGGACCCGCAGCCGCGGACGGACGTTCCTTCACGAACTCGTCCCAGATGCCGATCTTGTTCATCAAGTTTCGGACCTGGTTGGACGGCTGCGCCCCGACGCGGAGCCAGTGAAGCGCCCGGTCCTGATCGATCTCGATCACGCTCGGATCGTCGAGCGGGTGGTACTTGCCGATGTTCTCGATGAAGCGGCCGTCGCGGGGACTCCGCTGGTCGGCCACCACGACGCGGAAGAAGGGGCGCTTGTTCGAGCCCATCCTCCGCAGCCGGATCCTGGTCGTCATCTTCGCGTGTCCCCTCGCTATCGCTTCGGCCCTCTCGATGTCTTCGGCGGCATCGAGAACATGCCCGGAAGTCCCTTCCCGCCGCCCATCATCGTCCGCATCATCTTCCTCGCGCCCTGGAAGTCCTTGAGGAGCGTATTGACGTCGGAGGTGGTGGAGCCCGACCCGCGGGCGATCCGCAGGCGGCGAGACCCGGAGATGATACCGGGATTCTGTCGCTCCTCCGGGGTCATGGACAGGATGAGGGCCTCCGCCTGGCGGAGCTTGCCCTCGTCCACCTGGTCGGCGATCTCCTTGATGGCGTTCTTCCCACCGGGCATCCCCGGGAGCATCTTCAACAGATCCTGGATCGGTCCGAGCTGCCGCATCTGGCGCAGCTGACCGAGGAAGTCCTCGAGGGTGAAGGCCCCCTGCAGCATCTTCTCCGCGGACGCTTTCGCTTCGTCCGCGTCGAGCTTCTCGCTCGCCATGTCGATCAGGCTCAACACGTCACCCATGCCCATGATGCGACCGGCCATGCGGTCGGGATAGAACTCCTCGAGATCCTCAGGCTTCTCTCCGACACCCGCGAAGAAGACGGGGCGGCCGGTGACGGCGGTGATCGAAAGGGCGGCGCCGCCTCGCGCATCTCCGTCGAGCTTCGTGAGGACGAAGCCGGTCGTCTCGACTTCCCTCAGGAACTCGCGAGCCTGGATCACCGCGTCCTGTCCGGTCATCGCGTCGCAGGCCATGAGGACGTGATCGGGCTTCACGGCGTCGCGGATGCGGCGTGCCTGCTTCATCATCTCCACGTCGACGTGCAGCCGGCCCGCGGTGTCGATGATCACGACGTCGTTGCCTCGTCGCTCGGCTTCTTTCATCGCGCTCTTCGCGACCTTCACGGGGTCGCGGCCCTCGGACACGACCGGGACACCCACCTCGTCGCCGAGGGTGAGCAGCTGTTCCACCGCAGCCGGCCGCTCGAGGTCGGCGGCGACGAGCAGGGGTCGCCGCCCGTCCTTCTTGAGACGAAGGGCCAGCTTCGCGCACGCGGTCGTCTTGCCCGAGCCCTGGACGCCCGCCATCATGACCACCGCCGTACGGCCGGAGGGCAGGACGAACTTCCGATGCTCGCCACCCAGTGTTCCCTGGAGCTCCTCCCGGACGACCTTGATCACCTGCTGCGCGGGGGTGAGGCTCTTCATCACCTCCTCGGAC
>JBKKAE010000248.1:0-3991 GCA_046714835.1 Actinomycetota bacterium
GCCTCCATGACACGCCCGAGCTCGCCGCGCTCGACCGAGGGCTTCCAGCTCTCGACGTGCTTGCGGAGTGCCTGGGCGATGTCGTTCGAGTCGAAGTCTTCGATGTCGGTCGCCATACCGGTCACACGCTCCCTATGAGGTACTGCCTCGCCTCGGCCAGCCGGCTGGCGACCGAGCCGTCGAACACCTCGTCGTCCACGCGAGCCACGACTCCGCCGATCACGGACGGGTCCACGTCCACCTTCAGCTCCACCGGATGTCCCGTGGCCTGCGTCAGGGCCTTCTCCAGCCTGGTTCGTTGTGCATCCGTGAGCGGCACCCCGACGCGGACCTCGGCGAGGGTGCGCTCGGACCGGTGCGCGGCCTCGCGCGCGAGCTCCTCGGCGATCTGCCCGATGTGGCGGGCCTGGCCGGCGTCCACGAGGAACCCGACGAGGGTCGCCGTCAGCGGATGGGCGCGCTCCCCGAGCAGCTCGTCGATCACCGACTTCTTGCGATCGGACGGGAGCGCCTCGTCCGTGAGCGCCTCGCGCAGGTCTGCATGGCGCTCGACCGACTTCGCGAACGCATAGAGCTCGTCCTCGACGCGGTCGAGGACGCCCTCCCCCTCCGCGATCGACAAGAGCGCCTGTGCGTACCCGCGAACGGCGTCGTCCTTCGCCACTCAGGCCTCACCCTTCCCGTTGCCGTTGCCGTTGCCATCCGAGGACGTGCCCGAGGCCACCTCGTCGATGAACTCGTCGATCAGGCGCTGGTGCGCCTGCTCGTCGAGCGATTGCCCGACGACACGCTCCGCGAGCTCGACCGCGATCGAACCGATCTGGGCCCGGAGCTCCTGGAACGCGCGGTCACGCTCGGCGCGGATCTCCTCCTGCGCTCGGGCGACCGTCGCCTGCGCCTCTTCCTCGGCCTTGGCCTGAAGGTCCCGGCGCATCTGCTCGGCGGTCGCGCGCGCCTCCTCGATGATCTTGTTGGCCTCCTCGCGGGCACCGGCGAGCTGCTTCCCATACTCCTCCTGCAGCTTCTCGGCCTCCTTGCGCTCAGCCTCCGCCTTCTCCATCTCACCCTGGATCTGCTCCCGGCGCTCCTCGAGCACTTGCTTGAACCGGGGCAGCACCCACTTCCAGGTGAAGAAGAACAGGACGGCGAACGCGACCAGCCCGACGACCAGTTCTCCGGGCGCTGGATAGAGGTCCTTGGCCTCGGAGATCTCTTCCCCGTGCTCCTCGGCCTGAGCGAGGATCGACGCGATCAGTCCACGCAACAGCGTTCTCCCCTCCTCAGATGATGAACGAGAACGCGATGCCGAAGAGCGCCAGCGCCTCGATCAAACCGATCCCGATGAACATCGTGGTCCGGACCTGGTTCGCGTACTCGGGCTGACGAGCCATCGCCTCGACCGACTTGCCGATCAACACGCCGAGCCCGATGCCGGGCCCGATCGCGGCCAGCCCGATCACGAGCCCTCGTCCGATCGTCTCGAGGCCAGAGAAATCACTGGCCGCTTGTGCGAGCAACCCCAACATGTTGCCTCCTTGTCTAGTGCTCCTCCGCCAGGACCCCGCCCAAGTACGAAGCGGTGAGAACGGAGAAAATGAATGCTTGCAATACCGACACGAACACCTCGAACGCAACGAGGACGACCGACAGCGGGACGGACACGCCGAGGAGCAGCCAGGTCTTCGGACCGTTCAACAAGAAGAACTCGGTTCCGAGGAAGGCGAGCGCCAGCAGGAAGTGCCCAGCGACGAAGTTGGCGGCGAGA
The DNA here is from genome assembly GCA_046714835.1 of Actinomycetota bacterium. Classification (GTDB taxonomy): domain Bacteria; phylum Actinomycetota; class UBA4738; order UBA4738; family HRBIN12; genus JAJNBA01. Next base: position 1,766 of record JBKKAE010000248.1, read on the forward strand.
CGGATCGTCAGGGTGATCGGCCTGATCACGATGTTCGAGACGAACTCGATCAAGAGAAGCAGCGAGTAGCGCAGGGGCGCCGGCGCGCTGGGGATGATGCACGTGAATCGCAGGTAGCCGAGGAACCCATGCTTGGCGATACCGACCGCGTTGTATGTCACCCACGCGATCAGAGCGAGGACCAGTGGGAAAGCCACTCGGCTGCTCGCAGAGAAGTTGACCCACGGCGCGACCTCGAAGATGTTCATGAAGAAGATGAAGAAGAAGAACGTCACGAGCAGCGGTAGGAACCGGTCCGTGGCGGGGCCTAGCATCGGCATCGCGATCTGCTCCCGCACGAACGTCAGCCCCAGTTCCATCAGCGACTGCAACTTCCCGGGAACCGTCTGCGGCCTGCGGAAGGCGAGGAAGAAAAGCAGGAGGTAGATCAACACTGACGCCGTGACCAGCGCGATGATGAAGTTGAAGCACAACTCGATGCCGAAGAGATCGAAGCTGAAGTAGCAATCGAACAGGAAGTCCTTGGTCGTCGGCGGGTGGAACTGGGCGCCGAGGATCGCATCGATCACGAGCTCTGCTCCGGGAAATACCACAGGTCAGCCTGCATCCGTCCGGCGAGCAGCTTCATCTCGAACACGAGGAGCACGATCGTCGTCGGCACGAATGCGGCGGCGAAGGCGACCGCTGAGAACCAGGCGAGTTGGTCCAGCAAGAGAAGCGCAACCGTGAGCGCGGCGAGCCGCACGACGAACCCGCCGAGACCGACCACCATGAGCACCGTCGGGGCGATCCGAGCGGCCCAGGCGACCGAATAGGCGTAGCCGAGGAAGTTGGCTGTGACAGCCGCGACCCCGATCCCCGCGGACCAGGCGGCACCGGCGCCGCCGAGGAGCGCTCCAGCCACGGCGGCGACGGCGAACGCAGGAAGCGAGTAAGGCAGGAGCCGGCGCACCAGCTCGTGCTCCGGATCCCCCGTCTTAGTCACTCGCCTCCCCTGCCGTACCGCAGATACACGATGTAGATGGCGCATGCGGCCCCGAGGACGATCCCGAGCGCCGTGAAGCCGGATCCGGTTCCGAGGATCCGGTCGAGCACGTATCCCAGCCCGCCGACGGTGATGATCCCCCCGATGAGCGTCGAGGTGATCGCCCAGCCGATCCCCATGCCGGACCACGCGTCGCTCTTGCCGGGCCCGTTCATGGGAGGCGGACACTCTAAACGCCTGCAACGCACGCCGTCAAACGCCTCGAGAGTGTGTTTCCGCAGGTCAGAGGCCATTTCCACGGCTTGTCGACCCGAGCTTGTGAAGGGATTCACAATCAGGATGCCGACCGCCGGCTAGGGCCGGGTCGGGTCCACGGGCGCCGGACCGGTGGACGCCGGACCTGGGTTGGCCGCCGAGGATCGGTCCGCGTCCGCCGGATCGGAGCCGATCGTCGCGACGTGCTTGCCGTTCAGCTCGCCGTTCCGCCGCCGTTCGAGCAACCGGGGCAGGGCCGTCACGAGGAACAGCACCAACGCGCATCCGACGATCACGCCGGCGACCAGCCGCCCGTCGATGACACCGATCGCGAGCGCGGAGCCGCACACCAACGCCGACCAGAGGTACATGAGCAGCACGGTCTGGCGATGGCCGTGCCCGATGTCCATGAGCCGGTGGAAGATGTGCTCCTTGTCGGCGTGCCCGATCCCGAGGCCCTTCCGGGTCCGGCGCACGATCGCGAGGAGCACATCGAGGAACGGGATCGCGAGCACGAGCAGTGGCACGAGCACGGGCAACGCGATCACGGCGACGTCTCCCCGTTCCGGCGGGAAGGGATTGCTCCCCACGCCCGAGATCGTCGCGATCGCCACGAGCATGCCGAGGAGCATCGACCCCGTATCGCCCATGAAGATCCTGGCCGGATGGAAGTTCCAGGGCAGGAAGCCCACGCATACCCCGACGGTGATCGCCGAGAGGAGCGCGGCGACCGAGGCCGACTCGGACGTGTCGCCCCCGCGGACGAGGTAGATGAAGAAGGTGGCTGCCGAGATCGCGACCATCCCCGCCGCCAGCCCGTCCAGCCCGTCCACGAGGTTGATCGCGTTCGCGGCCGCGACGACCCACAGGATCGTGAGCGGCACGGCCTCATCCGTTCCGAGCACCGCGATGCCCTCCCCCGGAAGGACGAAGAACGCGAGTTGCACGCCGAGCAGGACGAGGACCCCGGCGATGAAGATCTGGGC
>JBKKAE010000249.1:0-10647 GCA_046714835.1 Actinomycetota bacterium
CTCCCGGTCGGTCACGGCGAGGATCGCACCCTCGGACTCCTTCGCCGCCGCGACGGCCTTCTCCCATGAAGCCGGGTTCCCGATCCGGATCGCCGTCGCGATCGTCTGCGGATCCTTCACCACCTCACCGAGCACGATCGGCGCCGCCCCCTGGGCCTGGAACCCGAAGAGGCGGGGCGGGTCGTGGATCACGCCGGCTTCCAGGTACTCGGTGTAGCCGAGCCAATGGCTGGAGATGTTGCCCGCGTTCCCGACGGGGACGAGGTGCAGGTCGGGCGATCGACCGAGCGCGTCGCAGATCTCGAACGCCGCCGTCTTCTGACCCTCCAAGCGGTACGGGTTCACGCTGTTGACCAACGTCACCGGGTACCGGTCGGCGAGACCTTTCGCGAGCTCGAGCGACGCGTCGAAGTTGCCGTCGACCTCGAGCACCCGGGCCCCGTGAACGAGCGTCTGGGCCATCTTGCCGAGCGCGATCTTCCCCTTTGGCACGAGCACGCCGCACGTCAGACCTGCTTTCGCGGCGTACGCCGCGGCGCTCGCACTCGTGTTGCCGGTAGACGCGCAGACGACAGCTTTGGCCCCTTCTTCGAGCGCCTTCGAGATCGCGAGGGTCATCCCCCGGTCCTTGAACGACCCGGTGGGGTTCGTGCCGTCGTACTTCAGCCAGACGTCGCAACCGGTCTCGGCCGACAGGACGTCCGAACGAACGAGCGGCGTGCCGCCTTCACGGAGCGTGACGACGGGCGTGTCGGCCGAGACCGGCAGCCGCGCGCGGTACTCCTCGATGATGCCGCGCCACTGCGGCGCCCCGTCCTCGGAGGATCTCCCTTCCAAGGAGGTTACTCCTCGCCCTCCACCCGGATGACGCGCGCGACCGCGTGGACGGCGTCGAGCTCCCGGAGCTCCTGCATCGTCTTCTGGAACGCGCCCTCCTGGGCGCGGTGCGTGATGAACGAGAGCGTGGCTTCCTCACCGGAGCCTTCCTGCCACACGCGCTCGAGCGAGATGCCGTTCTGCCCGAAGCGGTCGGCGATCTCCGCCAGCACGCCGGGTCGATCGTCGACGCGGAGCTTCAGGTAGTACTGGTCGTGCGTGTCGTCCATGGGGCGAACGCGACGGGAGTTGGTCGGCGCCGAGCTGGGACCTCGCGCACCCTGCAGGAGGTTCCTCGACACACTCACGAGGTCGCCGACGACGGCGGTCGCGGTCGGGTCGCCGCCCGCACCGGCGCCGTAGAACATCAGCTGTCCGATCTTGGGGCCTTCGACGAAAACGGCGTTCGACCCCCCGCGGACGGCTGCCAGCGGGTGCTCCATGGGGATCATCGAGGGGTGGACGCGGACAGAGATCTCCTCCTCATCGAGCTCTGCGATCGCGAGCAACTTGATCACGTAGCCGAGCCGAGCCGCGTCCTCGAAGTCATGCGGCGTGACCTTCGAGATGCCCTCCCGATAGACGTCGTCGGCGACCACCCGAGCCCCGAACGCCACCGATGCCAGGATCGCGCACTTCGCGGCGGCGTCATAGCCGTCGACGTCGGCGGTGGGATCTGCTTCGGCGAACCCGAGCCGCTGTGCCTCGGCGATCGCCTCCTCGGAGGTCCAGCCGTGCTCCGACATCTGCGTCAGGATGAAGTTGGTCGTCCCGTTCACGATCCCGAGGACGCGATCGACGCGCTCCCCGGCGAGGGACTCGCGCAAGGGGCGGATCAACGGGATCCCTCCCGCCACCGCCGCTTCGAAGTAGAGATCGCCGCCGGCCCGGTCCGCCGCGGAGAAGAGCTCGTCCCCGTGCGTCGCCAGGAGCTCCTTGTTGGCGGTGACGACCGACTTCCCGCTCGCCAACGCACGCAGAAGCAGCTCGCGCGCGGGCTCCACACCGCCCATCAGCTCGCAAACGATGTCGATCCCGGGGTCATCGACGATGGCGCCGGGATCGTCGGTGAAGCGATCCGCTGGCAGCGGCACCCCTCGGTCCCGGCCGGGATCGCGCACGGCCACCCGGGTGACGTCCAGATGGACGCCCGCCCGGCGAGCCACGTCGTCCCCGTGCTCGTGCAGCAGCCGGATCACGGCCGCGCCCACGTTGCCGCTCCCGAGGAGGCCGATCCGCACCGTCCGCCCGACCACCTCGTTCGATCCGTCCGCCGTCACCCGTCGCTCCCGATCCAGGCCGCCATGAGTATCTCGTCCTCGTAACCGTAGGACTTGCGCGAGTGCCTCGCGAGCCTCCCCTCCTCGACGAAGCCGAAGCTCCGGTACAGCGCGATCGCGGCGTCGTTGTGCGGATAGACGGAAAGGACGAGCTTCTCGACTCCCGCCTGCTTCGACCACGCGATCGCCTCGACCATCAACCGGTGTCCGATGCCCCGTCCACGGGCGTCGGCGGCCACCGCGATCGCGAGCGACCCGACATGCCTCGTGACCGGATGACGCTCGCGCTGCACCGTGACATGGCCGACCAGTCGTCCGCCTTCGAACGCGAGCAGGTTCGTCTCGAGGTCCGACCGCTGGCGGAAGCGCCGTCGATAGGCGCGGGCCGACACCTGCACCTCCTCGCTCCTGACGAACCGCTCCTCCGCCACGATCGCGGTCCAGTGCTCGAGGAAGGCGTGGGCGTCGGCTGGTTTCGCGGGCCGGATCTCGAGCGCCTCATCACCCACGCCCTCATCCCTCCGAGCTCGCCTGCGACGAGTCGTCCATCCTCTCCATCGACTCGGGAGCAGAGACGCCCAGGAGCCCGAGGAGGTTCGAAAGGACCTGCTTCGCGCCGGACGAGAGCCAGAGCCGCGCCTGTGTCAGGGCGGCGTCATCGGAGACCACGCGGCACTCGGTGTAGAAGCGATGGAACGTGGCCGCGAGATCCTGCGCCGCGTGGGTCAGCCGGTGCGGCGCGCGTTGCTCCGCGGCCGTCGCGATCAGGCCCGGGACGTCGGCGAGCGCCCGGAGCAGGTCCTGCTCCGGCTCGGATGCGAGCAGCGTCAGGTCGGCGTCCTCGATCGGTCCGAGCGCGATCCCTTCCGCGGCAGCCTTGCGGAGGATCGACGCGATCCGCGCGTGCCCGTACTGCACGTAGTAGACGGGATTGTCGAGCGTCTGCCGGGCGACCTCGGCGATGTCGAAGTTCATCGGACGGTCGTTGGAGAAAAGGAGCAGGTGGAACCGAGCGGCGTCGGTGCCCACCTCGTCGATCAGCTCGTCCAGCGAGACGAACGTCCCGGCCCGCTTGCTCATCTTCACGGGCTGGCCTCCGCGGAGGAACGAGACGAACTGGTACAAGACGATCTCGACGCGGTCGGGGTCGAAGCCGAGTGCCGTCGCGGCTCCCTTCACCCGCGCGATGTCGCCGTGGTGATCGGCGCCCCACACGTACACCAGATGATCGAAACCGCGCGAGAACTTGTCGAGCACGTAGGCGATATCGGCCCCGAAATACGTGTGCGTCCCGTCCGACCGCACCACGACGCGATCCTTGTCGTCGCCGAAAGTGGTCGAGCGGAACCACGTGGCGCCCTCCGCGTCGTAGACGTAGCCGGCCTCCCGCAACGTTTCGATCGCCTGCGCGATCTCGCCCTTCTCCACGAGTGACGCTTCGAGGAAGTACGAATCGAATGTGACGCCGAACCGTTCCAGGGTGGCGCGGATCTGCTCCATCGCGCGCCGCGCGCCCTCCTCCCGGAGTCGCACGAGCCGCTCCTCCGCAGGAAGGTCCGCGAGGTTTGGCCCCTCGGTGTCCAGGATGTCTCGCGCGAGCTCGGTGACGTAGTCGCCGTGGTAGCCGTCCTCGGGCACCTCTGCCTCCCGGCCGAGGAGCTCCAGGTGGCGAGCCTCGACGGACGCACCGAAACGGTCCATCTGTCCGCCGGCATCGTTGAAGTAGTACTCGCGTTCGACGTCGTGTCCTGCGAACGTCAACAGCCGGGCGAGCGCATCGCCGATCGCGGCGTTCCGGGCGTGACCGATCGTGAGCGGGCCCGTCGGATTCGCGGAGACGAACTCGACCTGGATCCTCCGGCCGGAAGATCGGCCGGCGCCGTATCGGTCGCTCTCCCGGACGATCTGCTGCAAGACGTCGTGGAGCCAGTCATCGGTGGTCCACAGGTTGATGAAGCCAGGCCCGGCCACCTCTGCCTTCTCGAGGAAGGGTGCGGGGGGCAGCGCGTCCACGATCGCCGTCGCCATCACCCGTGGATCCGCGCCCGCCTGGGACGCGACGACCATCGCGAGGTTGGTGGTGAAGTCTCCGAACTCCTTCTGGCGGGGTCGCTGGAGCTCGGGCTCGGGGAAAGGAGGCCCGAGTCCGAGCGCGGAAGCGGCGACCGCCACCGCTTCGTTGAGCAGGTCCTTCAGCCGATCCTCGATCACCCGCTCACCCCGATCGCCGCGCACACGATCTTCACGAGCTCCGTGGGGTCGAACGGCTTCGTCACGACCGTCACGTACTCCCCCGCGTAGGCCTCGAACTCCTCGGCGCCGCGCCCCGTGAGGAAGATCACCGGGAGCGAGGCGAGGGCAGGCTCCTCCCGGAGTCGCTGGTAGACCTCGTGGCCGTCCATCCCGGGCATCGTCGCGTCCAGGACGAGCGCGTCGGGGGGCGCGGCGATGACCCGTACGAGCGCGTCGTCGCCGCGCCCGACCGAGTCGATCGTGATCCCGACCGCGCGGAAGTTGACCTGGAGAAGCCGGTGCAGGATCGGATCGTCGTCAGCGAACAGGACGCGAGGTGAGTCCGGTGGGGACACGCGCCGAGGATAGCCCCACCGACGTTCACCGAAGCGCCTCAAGGCCGGTTGCTAGACTTCTCAACCCGAGCCCCCGTAGCTCAGGGGATAGAGCACCGGCCTCCGGAGCCGGGGGCGCAGGTTCGAATCCTGCCGGGGGCGCCTTGGGCAGGGGATGCAACGGGCCTCGCTGTCGTGAGCTTTTCCTCAGACCCTCGTCCGGATGCCATCGGCGTTCTCAGCCGATATCCGCAAACCGCCTGTATACGATCGCGGCATCCTCGGCCTGCGCGAGCGTTGCGTAGCTCTCGTGAGAGCTGTCAGCGAAGTAGGCGTGCTTCCTCAACCACCTTCGCTCGCTGGGCGCTATCGCCTCGGTCAGGGAGTCGGGGTCGTCAACGAGGGACAGCAGGAAACCAACATCCCGTCGCTGTGCCTCAGGTTTGTCATCCACACTGATCGCGCGCACCTTCACAAGTATCGCGCCGAGCAGGCTTGGAACCGGAACGCGTCCAGACTCTCGCCGACTTCGCACCTCGAAATCCTCGCTTCGCCGGAGCGCTTGGCTTCCGCCCGGTACCTCAACCGTGTGGGCTCCGTTAGCTGTACGAAGACTAGTCTTCTCGCCCAATCCATCGGGGCCTAGTACGTCTAGGCTTACCCGACCCGAGCGGAACCTGTGCCCGACGCCCTCAGGGCTTGCTCCTTCGAACGCATACCCGCGCTCGATAAGGGCTTGTCCCATCAGCTCAGTAGCGGAGCTCACGGTTCGAACGTTGACTAGTAGATCTGCGTCCTCGCTTGGTCTGATCTGCTCCCGGCTCCGAGCCCATCCATGAAGGGCGACCATCTGGGCGCCGATGAGTACCCAGGGGGCCGGCGAGCTCGCTGCCAAGTTGAACAGCTCAACCCACATCTGATGAGGACCGTCGCCAAGCTCGGGGATCTCAACCACTCGCCAATGCCTTCAAGACATCGACCGCCGCGCGAGTCACTCGCGGATCGTCATGATTCAAGAGATCAGCCGCGGCAACCGACGGAGGAGCAGCGTCAAGGAGGAGAACCCAAGGATGAAGGGGGAGTCGTAGAACTAGGTTTGGCGCGTCAGACGACACCTCTGGCCGAAACCTCTTCTTGATCGCAGCTAGCAGCACATCATCGACGTACGCATCCAAGCCACTTCCGATGGGCACGATATCGAGCGCAGATTCGGATACAGATAGTCCAGTACGCACTATCGGATAGAGATTTCCTACCTTCGAAAGATCCCCGGGAAGAACGCGCAATCGGTGGATCTCGGAGCGAGGTTCTCCTTGTCGCAGGAGCCGGACGATATCGCGTTGACCGATCCACCGTCGCAGCCGGGATCGGACGGATGGATCAACCCATCCTGGATCCTCCCCCGATAGAAGCGCCAAGAGCGCCCATGCGCTAGATGCTCCCAGCGGCCTCCCATCGGGGCGAGGCATCGCTAGTTGAGCCCCCCCCTCAACGATCCAAGCCGACCCCAGCTTGCGACCCTTGATGCGGCCAGCCTTCAGGAGTGCTCGAACCCGCTGCTCGCTGAGGCCTATGGACTTTGCGGCATCCTTCACAGATAGTTCATTCATGGACACAAGTATTGCGGATTCGCAATAGTTGTGTCAATAGGTCTAGAGAGCAGATTCCTCTCCCGGCCCAACTCTCTAGCATCCCATCGATGACGGAATCTCCTGATCCCCATCCCTTGGACCGCTCTACGAACCCGCTGGAGCTCGAGAGCCTCCCGACCGAACCGGTCGTGCTGTTCCGGCGCTGGTACGAGGATGCGGAGCGCGCGGGCATCCATCTCCCCAACGCGATCGCCCTGGCGACCGCCGCGTCCGACGGGCGTCCCTCGATCCGTCACGTCCTGCTCCGCGAGATCGAGGACCGGGGATTCGTCTTCTACACGAACCACGGAAGCCGGAAGGGGTCGGAGCTCGACGAGAACCCGCGCGCGGCCTTCTCGATCTACTGGCGCGAGCTCGACCGTCAGATCTCCGTCACCGGCGACGTTTCGCACGTGACGGCTGAGGAGTCCGACGCCTACTTCGCGACACGCCCGCGCGAGGCGCGCCTCGGGGCGTGGGCCTCGCGACAGAGCACCGAGCTGGCGTCCCGCGACGAGCTGATGGAGCGATTCGCCGCTCTCGATGCCCGCTATCCGGGCGATGACGTGCCGCGACCGCCGTTCTGGGGGGGCTACCGGATCGAGCCGATCACGGTGGAGTTCTGGCAGGGCCGTCGGCACCGGCTCCACGACCGCTTCCTGTACGAACGGACTGACGGCGGCTGGTCGATCCGGCGGCTCTCGCCCTAGCCGCTAGGCTTCGCAGCCCATGGGCGACGACGAGGACCTTCGCGAGCGGATCGCCGGCGACATGCCGCGCACGGTCGCGGACCTCGAGCGGCTCGTGCGCATCCCGTCGATGGGCTACCCGGGCTACGACCCGGCCGAGGTCCGGGCCTCGGCCGAGACGACCATGGACATCCTGCGGGAGGCCGGCGTGGAGAATGCCCGCCTGCTGGAACTGGACGGCGGACACCCGGCGGTCTTCGGCGATATCTCCGGACCCGAGGGCGCGCCCAGCGTCCTGCTCTACGCCCACCACGACGTGCAACCCGAGGGTCCGGTCGACCAGTGGGACACGCCACCGTTCGAACCGGTCGTGAAAGACGGTCGGATGTACGGGCGGGGTGCCGCGGACGACAAGAGTGGCATCGTCGTGCACGCGGCCGCGATCCGTGCCCTGCTGGCCGATGGCGACCCTCCGGTGACGATCAAGGTCGTCGTCGAAGGCGAGGAGGAGTGCTCGACCGAACATCTGCCCGACCTCGTCCGGGGTCACGCCGACCTGTTGAAGGCGGATGTCGCCGTGATCGCCGACGGCGGCAACTACCGCACCGGCGTCCCGACGATGAACACCTCGATCCGAGGCGTGACCGACATCGTGGTGCAGGTCCGGGTGCTCCCGACTGCCCAGCACTCGGGTGCGTACGGAGGACCGATCCCGGATGCGATCACGGCGCTCGCACGGATGATCTCCTCGCTCCACACCGACGAAGGGGACGTCGCGATCGAAGGTCTGAAGCGATTCGAGTGGGAGGGCACGCAGGTCCCGGAAGTCGAGTTCCGCGACGAGTCGGGTGTCCTCGACTCGGTGGAGTTGATCGGGTCGGGCACGATCGCGGACCGTCTGCTGTCCTCCCCCGCCGTCGCCGTGCTGGGCGTCGACGCGCCGGCGATCGCCGGCTCGTCGCACCAGATCGTGCCGGTCGCTCGCGCTCGCGTGAGCCTCCGGCTCGCGCCGGGTGACGACCCGTCGGCAGCCCGCAAGGCGCTCGTGGACCATCTCCGGCACCACGCGCCGTGGGGGGTCGAGGTGACCTTCGAGGGCGGTTCGGGGTTCGAGGCCGGACACGGGTACCTGGTCGACACGTCGACGCCGGCGAGTCGCGCGGCGATGAACGCCCTCGCGCGGGCGTACGGGCGCGACCCGATCGAGGTGGGCTCGGGGGGATCGATCCCTCTGGTCCCGATGCTCACCGAAACGTTCCCCGGGATCGAGATCCTGATCTGGGGCGCGATGGACGAGCGCTCGTTCATCCATTCCGTGAACGAGAGCGTCGACCTGTCCGAGATCGAGCACATCGCGCTCGCCGAAGCGCTCTTCGTCCGCAACCTCGGCGAGGGGATCGGCGAGCCGGCTGCTACGTTGGGGACGTGAGCAGCCCTCAGGACGCACCCCCCGTCCAGCCGATCCCCGCGGTCCCCGTCGAGGTTCCGCCCGAGCCCGGGAAGCCGGGGACCGAGGGCGGCGAGGGTGCAGCACCGGCGGAGAGCATCGCCGAGCCGGCCAAGCTCCTCAGGATCGCGTCGATGGTCCGCGAGCTCCTGGAGGAGACCCGCCACGCCTCGATGGACGAAGCCGGCCGCAAGCGGATGGTGGACATCTATCACCGGTCCGTCGAAGAACTGGGCGCCATCGTCAGCCAGGATCTGAATGACGAGCTCCAGGAGCTGGTCCCGCCGCTCGACGGTGTGCCGAGCGAATCCGAGATGCGCGTCGCGCAGGCGCAGCTGGTGGGATGGCTGGAGGGGTTGTTCCACGGGATCCAGGCCGCGATGTTCGCGCAGCAGATGACGGCGCGACAGCAGTTCGAGGAGATCCGGCGCCGCGGCCTGATGGCGCAGAACCCCGAACAGCAGAATCCCGCACAGCAGGGTGCTCCGCCGCGGGGGCAGTACCTCTAGGAGCCCTCGTCCGCCCGCGACCCGGCGGCCGTCACCTGCGAGTCGGCGCCTCCCGCCAGCCGCTGCGCCATGTACACCGGGATCAGCATCAACAGGACGACCACCACCGCCACCACGTTCACCACCGGGCGGTTCCGGGGCAGCCGGACGCTGTTGTAGATGAACTTCGGAAGCGTGATGGTGCTGCCCGCGAGGAAGTTCGTCACGATGATCTCGTCGAAGGAGAGCGCGAACGAGAGCAGCCCACCCGCGAGGACGGCCGTTCGGATCGCGGGGAACGTGACGTAGCGGAACGTCTGCCACCCGTCCGCGCCGAGGTCCATCGACGCCTCCACCAGGGAGGTCGGCGTGCGCCGCAATCGCGCCAGCACGTTGTTGTAGACGACCACGATGCAGAAGGTGGCATGGCCGACCACGATCGTGAACACCCCGAAGGACACGCCGAACGTCTCGATCGCCGAGCGCAGCGCGATCGCGGTCACGATCCCCGGGAGCGCGATGGGGAGCACCAACAGGAACGACACCGTGTTGCGGCCGAAGAAGTCGAAGCGGTGGACGGCGAACGCCGCGGCGCTGCCAAGGATCAACGCCAGCCCCGTCGCGAAGAGCGCGACCTGAACCGAGTTGATCAGAGCCTGGCGAACCGTCGCCTCCCGGAACGCGATGCCGAACCACTTCGTCGTGTAGTCCTGGATCGGCCACGCCTGGCCGATGCTGTCGTTGAACGCGTAGATCGCCACGATCGCGAGAGGCACGTACAGGAACGCGAGCGTGAGCAGACTCCCGCCCTTGATCAGCCCCCGCGCGGCCCTCGACTCCATCGCTACAGCGCCTCGAACGCGCCCGCTCGCTTGGCGAGGGTGAGATAGACGGCCATGATCGCGATCGGCACCAGCGCGAACGCCGCGGCCAGCGGGGTGTTCCCCGCGACCCCGACGTTGTCGTAGATCACGTTGCCGATGAACTGCGTGTTGCCCACGAGCTCGGGCACGATGTAGTCGCCGAGCGTGAGGGAGAAGGAGAACATCGACCCCGCCACGATGCCCGGCAGGATGAGCGGGAACACCACCCGGCGGAACGTGAACCATCCGCGAGCGCCAAGATCCTCCGACGCTTCGAGGAACGACGCCGGCACGCGTTCCAAGGCCGCGTAGATCGGCAGCAGCGTGAACGGGAGCCACAGGTAGACCGACGTGAGCCAGATCGCCCAGTTGGACCGGCCGAGTTGCAGAGAGCCGAGTCCGACCGACCCGGCGAGCCAGTTCAGGAACCCGTTCGGGGTGAGGATGATCCGCCAGGCGAACACCCGCACGAGGTAGTTGGCCCACAGCGGCAGCACCACCGCGATCAGCAGAGCGTTGCGCATCCGGGGCGTCGCGAGGCGCGCCGCGTAGTACGCGAGCGGGAACGCGAGGACGATGTCCGCCACCGTGACGGCCGCGGCGATCCCCATCGTCCGAAGGGCGATGCTGCGGTAGACCTCGCCCTCCCAGAGGACCTGGAAGTTGGTGAAGCCCCAGTCGTGCACGATCTCGGTCGTGAACACGTCCAGCCGCCAGAAAGACGACGCGAGCAGCAGCGCCAGGGAGCCCAGATAGATGACGACCATCCACGCGAGGGGAGGCCCCAGCGTGAGCAGGAGCCTCCC